>JBCCLG010000240.1:0-7423 GCA_039027015.1 Acidobacteriota bacterium
CGGAGATGGTGATGCCGGGCGACAACGTGAACATGAACGTCGAGCTGATCGCGCCGATCGCGATGGACAAGGGCGTTCGCTTCGCCATCCGCGAGGGCGGCCGCACCATCGGTGCCGGCACCGTCACCGAAATCGTCGAGTAAACCTCGCTCGAGAGCCCCTCGCCCGACGCTCAATTCCGGGTGCAGGGGCTCAAAATTTTGCGCACTCGAAGCCCGGACCCCGTTCCGGGCCTCCCTCTTTGAACGGCAGTAGCTCAATTGGTAGAGCACCGGTCTCCAAAACCGGGGGTTGGGGGTTCAAGCCCCTCCTGCCGTGCCACCTGTTTCGAGACGGATTCGAGGATCCATGGGCATCAAATACTTTTTCCAGGAGTTCCTTCCCGAGGTCAAGGCCGAATGGAAGAAGGTCACGACTCCTAACCGCAAAGAGGTGGTGACGACCACCGTCGTGGTCGTGGTGACCAGCACCATCTTCGCCTTCTATCTCTGGGCGGCGGACCTGCTCATTCGAGAGCTCTACACGCTCGTCTTCTAGAAGGGATTGCCGCCTCTATGTCGAAGCAGTGGTACATCGTTCACACCTACTCCGGTTTTGAAGAGCGCGTTGCGGAAACCCTCAAGCAGCGTGCCGAAGCTCTCGACATGGGTGATTCCTTCGGGGAAGTGCGCATCCTCACCGAACCGATCATCGAGCTGAAGGGCGGCAAGAAGCGCGAAACGCAGCGCAAGCTCTTTCCGGGCTACATCCTGGTCGAAATGGATATGTCCGACCCGGCCTGGCACGTCGTCAAGAACACCCCCAAGGTCACGGGCTTCGTCGGCACCGGCAAGAAGCCGACGCCGCTCACCCAGGACGACGTCGACCGCATGCTCGACCAGGTGCGCAGCGCCAAGGACAAGCCGAAGCCGAAGTACGTCTTCGAGAAGGGCGAACCGGTCAAGATCATCGACGGGCCGTTCAGCAACTTCAGCGGCGTGGTCGAGGAAGTCAACCTCGATCGCGACACCCTCAAGGTCATGGTGACCATCTTCGGCCGTCAAACGCCGGTGGAGCTGAACTTCCTGCAGGTCGAGAAGCTCTAAAGAAGAAGAATCAACGGATCACGCCGGCGCAGTGCCGGCAGCGCGCCCGCCGTCTTTCGCCGAGACGGGGACGTGCACCAGGAACGCTCAGACGGGAGGAGTCGCGGGGTTCACTCAAAGACGGACCCCAAGCGGCTTCGTTCGAACCGGAGAGGAGGCCAGATGGCGAAAAAAGTCGTCGGACAGATCAAGTTACAGATCACCGGCGGGCAGGCGACCCCGGCGCCCCCTGTGGGCCCGGCCTTGGGTCAGGCAGGAGTCAACATCATGGACTTCTGCAAAGCCTTCAACGCACGGACGCAGGAGCAGGCGGGAACGATCATTCCGGTGATCATCACCGTCTACGCCGACCGTTCTTATACCTTCATCACCAAGACGCCGCCCGCGGCAGTCATGCTGATGAAGGCTGCCGGCCTGCAGAAGGGTTCAGGCGAACCCAACCGCAACAAGGTTGGAACGGTCACCCAAGCGCAAGTCGAGGAGATCGCCAAGACCAAAATGCCCGATCTCAACGCCGCGTCCCTCGAAGCCGCCATGCGCACCATCGCCGGCACGGCGCGGTCCATGGGCATCGAGATCGACGGCTGGGAGACCGCGTGATGGCGAGAAAAACCAAAAATCTGACCAAGATGCGCGAGAGGGTCGAGGATCGTCCCTACGATATCGACGAGGCCATTTCGCTGCTTAAAGAGGTCAGCTACGTCAAGTTCGACGAGACGGTCGAGATCGCTCTCAATCTCGGAGTCGACCCCAAGCACGCGGATCAGATGGTTCGCGGCACGGTGGTGCTGCCCCACGGCACCGGCAAAACCGTTCGGATTCTCGTTTTCGCCGGCGGCGAAAAGATGAAAGAAGCCGAAGATGCGGGCGCCGATCACGTAGGCAACGACGACCTGGCCAAAAAGATCCAGGACGGCTGGCTCGACTTCGATGCCGTGATTTCCACCCCGGACATGATGCGCGTCGTCGGCAGGCTCGGCAGGGTTCTCGGCCCTCGCGGCCTGATGCCCAACCCGAAGTCGGGAACGGTGACCATGGACGTGACCAAGGCCATCCAGGACATCAAGGCCGGTAAGGTCGAGTTTCGCGTCGACAAAGCGGGCGTGCTGCACGCACCGCTTGGCAAGCTGTCCTTCGAGCCCGGACAAATCCGCGAGAACACCGACAGCCTCATGCGGGCGGTGTTGCGGGCCAAGCCGGCTTCCGCGAAGGGTAAATACGTCGAGAAGATCAGCCTCTCCTCGACCATGGGCCCGGGCCTTTCGGTCGATGAGGCCTTCCTGCAGAGTCTGGAGGCTTGATCATGGCGCGCACACGCTCCCAAAAAGACGAGACGATCGAGCGCTACTCGGACAGCCTGGCGGCTGCTCCGCATGCCTTTCTGCTCGGTTTTCAGGGCATCACGGTGCCAGAAGATACCGAGCTGCGCAACAAGATCCGCGAGAACGGCGGCAGATACGAGGTGGTGAAGAACACCCTCGCTCTGCGCGCCGTCGAGGGCAAGAGCCTCGAGGCGCTCAAGGATCAGTTCGTCGGCCCGACCGCCGTCGCCTACATCGACGACGATCCCGTGGCGCTCGCCAAGGCGCTGCGGGACTTCAGCAAAGACGTCCCGGTGGTGGAGTTCAAGGGTGGCCTGCTCGACGGCAACCCCGTCGGCCCCGAAGACCTCGAGGACATCGCCAACCTGCCGAGTCGAGAGGAGCTTCTCGCCAAGCTGCTCTTCCTGCTGCAGTCGCCGATCACTCGCCTGGCCCGCACCCTGGCTGCCGTGCCGCGTGAGTTCGTCGTCGTTCTCGACCAGATCGCCCAGAAGAAGGGCGAGGACTGAGCCGAGCCTGCCCCTCTTAAAAATCCGCGATTTAGACACTTATCGATAGCGAGCGAGCCCTTCCCTCAACGGAAAAATCGATCGATATCGAACCCCAGCTTTGTTGACGCAGAGCGTTCAAGGAGATTGACATGGCCATCGTGACCGAAGACTTCATCAAGCAGATCGACGAGATGACGGTTCTCGAACTCAACAACCTGGTCAAGGCCCTCGAGGACCACTACGGCGTGTCGGCCGCCGCCGCCGCCGTGGCCGTGGGTCCTGCCGCCGGCGGTGGCGACGCCGCCGCGGCCGAGGAGAAGACCGAGTTCGACGTCGTTATGACCTCTTTCGGCGACAAGAAAATCAACGTCATCAAGGTGGTGCGCCAAATCACCAGCCTCGGCCTCAAGGAGGCCAAGGAGATGGTCGAGGGCGTGCCCGCCACCATCAAGGAAGCCGCTAGCAAGGACGAGGCCGACGAGATCAAGGGCAAGCTGGAAGAGGCCGGCGCTCAGGTCGAGCTCAAGTAAGCCACCCCTTGACTCGGGTGCTACAATGCCATGTCAGACGGTGTAGAAGCCGTCCGCTATGGCGAAATACTGGCGAAGCCATCGAAAGGGGCCATGCCCAACCGCGAAATCCGCGGCTCGGGCATGGCGTCTTCGTGTCTTCGCCACTTCGTGCCTGCACAGATCGATTCAGAGGCGCATCCCATCCGGCTTACCTCGAACGAGCTCAAATCCGCGCTCAATCCTGCGCCCAAGCGGCCGCCGACGGGACCCCTCCCCAAAGATTTGCCCCAGTTCAGACTTTTTACGAGTTGAGTCACCCGCGGTGAATCTCGTGAATCGACCGAGCCATCAGCCTGCCGAAAGGAGCATGGAGATCTTATGACCCAAGGCGACCAGTCGAACATCGCGCCCCGCGAAGATTTTTCGCAAATTGAGACGACGCTACCGATCCCCAACCTGATCGACGTCCAGCGCCGGTCCTACGAACGCTTCCTGCAGATGGATCTTCTGCCCGAGGAGCGAGGAGGACACGGCCTGCAGGCGGTGTTCACCAGCATCTTCCCGTTCTCTGATTTCCGGGAAACCTGCTCCCTCGACTTCGTGAAATACACGATCGGCGATTGGCAGTGCAAATGCGGCAGCCTCAAGGGGCTCGAGTATCTGCGCATGACCTGCGGCAGCTGCGGCGCCAAGATCAAGACGGCCCACCCTCACGAAGAGGTGGTCATTTGCCCGGAATGCGGCGCGGAGAACCCCAACCGCGTCGTGCGCTGCGATATTTGCGGCGGCCCCGTCGAGCTGCAGCTCAAGTACACCATCTCCGAGTGCCAAGAGCGCGGCATGACCTTCGCCGTTCCTCTGAAGGTCACCTTCCGACTCTTCGTTTACGACAAAGATCCGGAAACCGGCACGCGCATGATGCGCGACGCGAAGGAAGAGGAGGTCTACTTCGGCGAAATCCCGCTGATGACCGACTACGGAACCTTCGTGATCAACGGCACCGAGCGCGTCATCGTCTCGCAGCTGCACCGCTCTCCCGGCGTCTTCTTCACCAAGGACGGCCAGCGCTCCTACCTCGCCAAGATCATTCCCTACCGCGGGTCGTGGGTCGAGTTCGAGTACGACCAGAAGGAAGTGCTTTCCGTGCGCATCGACCGCAAGCGGAAATTTCACGGCACGGTATTCCTGCGCGCCCTGGGCCTCGAGTCCAACGAGGCGATCCTGCGCCAGTTCTACGTACCGGTTGGCGTCGACCCCAAGGGTGACGGCCGCTTCGGCCTGAAACTGCCGTTTCAGATCATCGAGAGCGAGCGCCTGCGCGATCGCTCGAGCCGCGGCGTGAGGCGCCACTACCAGCTCTTCGCCGGCATCTCGATCGAGAAGAGCGACGCCGACGCCATGAGCGCCGAGGACGTGGTCGAGCGCGACGCCGGCATCGCCGAGCTGGAGAGGGCCTACTTCATCGCCGACGTGGTCGATCTCGATACCGGCGAGGTGGTCTTCGAGGCCAACGATCTGGTGCCGGAAGACCTCGAGTCTCGCCTCGAGGGCCGCGAAACCACCGATCTCGAGGTCTTCTTCCCCGACTGGGAGCTGGCCGGCAACCTGATCTCCAACACCTTGACCAAGGACCAGACGCGCAACTCCAAGGAAGCGCTGATGGAGATCTACCGCCGCATGCGCCCCGGAGACCCGCCGACCCTCGAGAGCGCCCGCTCGCTCTTCTACGGCATGTTCTTTGACGCCAAGCGCTACGACTTCTCGCGCGTCGGCCGGTTCAAGTTCAACATCAAGCTCGACACCGACGTTCCGGTCGAGCAGAAGACCCTGTCGGCCGACGACTTCTACCGCGTGATCGGCTACCTGCTGCGTCTGCACAAGGACATCGGGCGGGTCGACGACATCGACAACCTCGGCAACCGCCGGGTGCGCGCGGTGGGCGAGCTGCTGGAGAACCAGTTCCGCATCGGCCTCGTGCGCATGGAGCGGGCGATCAAGGAAAAGATGTCCGTCCATCAGGACATCGACTCCGCGATGCCCCACGATCTGATCAATTCCAAGCCGGTGATCGCTGCGATCAAGGAGTTCTTCGGCTCCTCGCAGCTCAGCCAGTTCATGGATCAGACCAACCCGCTCTCGGAGGTCACCCACAAGCGGCGCCTCTCGGCGCTCGGCCCGGGCGGCCTATCGCGCGAGCGCGCCGGCTTCGAGGTGCGCGACGTGCACGCCTCGCACTATGGCCGGATCTGCCCGATCGAGACCCCTGAAGGTCCCAACATCGGCCTGATCTCCTCCCTCGCCACCTTTGCCCGGATCAACGACTACGGCTTCATCGAAAGCCCCTACAAGCTGGTGGAGGACGGCCGCGTTCTCGACCACTTCAAGATCGCGCGGGTCGGCGACTCGAGCAGGAAGCTGGGCGAAGTGGTGACCGGAGACGAGCTGAAGGCGATCAACGACGATCTGTTGGCCGCCGACAAGGCGCCGATGATCGTCGAGCCCTTCGCCTTTTACCTCACCGCTTGGGAAGAAGAGAAATACGTTATCGCTCAGGCCAACGCCGAATTCGACGACGACACCGGTCTCTTCGTGGACGAGCGGGTGATCGCCCGCGCCGGCGGTGACTTCGTGACCGTCGAGCGCGAGCGCGTCGAGTACATGGACATCAGCCCCAAGCAGCTGGTGTCGGTGGCCGCGGCGCTCATCCCGTTCCTCGAGCACGACGACGCCAACCGCGCGCTGATGGGCTCCAACATGCAGCGCCAGGCGGTGCCTCTTCTGCGCTCGGACTCGCCGATCGTCGGCACCGGTCTCGAGGGCACGGTGGCCCAGGACTCGGGCGCGGTGGTCACCGCCAACCGGGCTGGCGTGGTCGACTCGGTGGACGCCGAGCGCATCATCGTGCGCGTCGCCGCCGAGGATCCGGAAACCGGCGAGGCCAAGGAGTTCGGCGCTGATATCTACCAGCTGACCAAATTCCGGCGCTCGAACCAGAACACCTGCATCAACCAGAAGCCGATCGTCGAAGAGGGGGTGCGCCTCAAGAAGGGCGACGTCATGGCCGACGGTCCGTGCACCGAGCTGGGCGAGCTGGCCCTGGGGCGCAACGTGCTGGTGGCCTTCATGCCCTGGCGCGGCTACAACTTCGAGGACGCGATCCTGATCTCCGAGAAGATGGTCAAGGAGGACTACTACACCTCCATCCACATCGAAGAGTTCGAGATCGAGGCGCGCGACACCAAGCTAGGCCCTGAGGAGGTCACCCGCGACATTCCGAACGTTTCGGAAGCCGCGCTCAAGGACCTCGACGAGTCGGGCATCGTGCGTATCGGCGCCAAGGTCAAAGCGGGCGACATTCTGGTCGGCAAGGTCACGCCCAAGGGCGAGACTCAGCTGACGCCGGAGGAGAAGCTGCTGCGCGCCATCTTCGGCGAGAAGGCCGGCGACGTGCGCGACGCCTCTCTCAAGGTGCCGCCGGGCATCGAGGGCACCGTGGTCGACGTCAAGATCTTCTCGCGCAAGGGCGTCGAGAAAGACCAGCGCGCCCTCGAGATCGAGGACGCCGAGATCGCTCGCCTCAAGAAGAACATCAAGGACGAGGTTCGCATCCTCACAGAGGAGCGCAACAAGAAGATCCGCGATCTCCTGGACGGCCTGGAGGCCATGGCCGACGTGGTCAGCCGCGACGGCGAGCAGGTGCTGAGCAAGGGCGATCTCATCACCCACGACTCGCTGATGCGCCTCAACCGCCAGGAGATCCTGCGGCTGCCGCTGATCGACAACTCGGTGCACGAGAAGATCGAGAAGATCTACCGCAAGACCGACTCGCACATCGACGTGCTGCACAAGGTCAACGAAGAGCGGGTGCAGCTGCTGCAGAAGGGCGACGAGCTGCCGCCGGGCGTGATCAAGCTGGTCAAGGTCTTCGTCGCCATGAAGCGCAAGCTCCAGGTGGGCGACAAGATGGCCGGCCGTCACGGCAACAAGGGCGTGATCTCGCGCATCCTGCCCGA
>JBCCLG010000241.1:0-7417 GCA_039027015.1 Acidobacteriota bacterium
CCGCCGAGGGCGCCGCGCACCAGATTACCCAGCCCCGCCCCCGATTCCTCCTCGTCCTTGGCCGCGCCGCGCCCGGTCAAGAGCGCGAGCTTGGAGGGCGCTGTGGCCGCCGCCCGCGGGCGCGGCTTCTCCGCGGCGGGCGCCGGCCTCGGGGTCGGGTCGTAGAGCGCGCGCATGATCTCGGTGCCCGACATGCCGTCGATGGCGGCGTGGTGAATGCGGCTGATCAGCGCCACCGAGCCGGGCTTGATGTGCTCGATCTCGCCCAGCCCCTCGACCAGCAGCAGATGCCACAGCGGGCGATCGCGCGGCAGAAGGCGCGACATCTCCCAGGTGACCAGGGCCGAGAGCTCCCTGAAGCCCCCGGGCTCGGGTAGCTGGGTGCGCTCGACGTGGCGATCGAGATCGAAGTCGGGATCCTCGATCCAATAGGGGCGCGACAGGCCCAGGGGCACCTCCTCGAGGCGTTCGGTGAAGGTGCGGCTCATGTGGATGCGGCTGCGCAGCAGATCCTTCAGCCCCTCCAGGGTGAGGGGACCGTCGGGGGTGTGGGATTCGAGGATCGAGACGCCGCCGATCTGCATGGGCGAGGTCTCGGTCTCGAGATAGAGGAAGGCGGCGTCGAGACCGCTGAGTTTTTTCATGTCCGTTGAGGGCCTGTGGGCGTGCGGGGGCCCGCTTCGTCAGGCGACGAAGGCCGCCCGCTGGTTGGTCGGCCGGCGATAGAAAAAGCGCCTCTTGCCCGAGCGCTTGAAGCGCCGCCACGCACCCTCGGGCTGCGCCAGGCGATCGGCGATCACGTGCAGCACCAGGGGGTTGACGCCCAAACCGCAGTGGCTGCCGGCGACCTCGATATTCTCCGACTGCTCGGTTTCTTCGGCGATGCAGCAATGCCACGAGGTGATGCCGTCGGTGCGCGAATAGATCGACGTGGTGGGCACCGGCGGCGTGGCGCGGATCGCCTCGTAGGTCTCGTCGTCGATCTGGTCGATCCGCTGACCGGAGATCGTCTCGTAGAGGCGCCACGGGTGGGTGGCCTTCGGGTGACCGGTGAAGGGGGAGCCGAGGCTGATCACCGAGCGCACCAGGTGCGGCGCCTTGTTGGCCAGCCAGCGCGAGTAGACGCCGCCGAGGCTCCAGCCGATGAGGCTCGCGGTGCGTCCGTAGCGCTCCGTGATGTCCTCGAGGCGCTGGATCATCGAGCCCTCGAGCTGGGCCCGGATGCCCAGGTTGCGGCCCTGTTTCCAGGTGTGGGAGTTGTAGCCGCGGTGGTGGAGAAACGTGCGCAGGGGCCGGGTTGAGACGTCGCTGGCGATAAAGCCCGGCAGCACCACCACCGGGTGGCCGTCGCCCTGGGGGCCCTCGAGCAGCCAGGGCATGGTCGCGTAGAGCGAACCCAGCTCGTAGACCGCCCGTCCTTCGAGCATCAAAAATGAATAGGGCGGCGCTTTGCGGGGGCCTCTGCTCATACCTACAATCCTCCGAGGGATTCTCAGATCGACTCCAGTGCTTTACAAGAAAACGAGACGCTCCAGTATACAGCCCCGCGGGCGCGCGGTCCGCCGAGGCGCCGCCCGTGGATCGTTCGCCGGAGGGCGGCGTTTTGGCGGGCTGCGGCATTTTTTGCCGTGATGCGTCATAATGCGCCCGCGGCGCCCGCTCAAGAACCCTCACCCTCCCCTGTCCGAGCGTCACAGCCGCCGAATTCCCCAGACCTTTCAGGAGCTCAGCATGGCCGAGAACGCACAGGAAAAAGCCGCCCCGCACGGCATGACGGAGACCCTCGCCGAAGTTCAGGAGCGAGCGGATGCGGTTTGGACCCGAGGCGGTGGCCGGGCGCCGATGATCGCGAAGCGCAAGAAGCACGCGCTCAAGGCCGGCTCGCGCGGCCGGGTGGCGATCGTCGACGGCTGCCGCACGCCGTTCGTCAAGGCCGGCGAGCATTTCAAGAATATGGACGTGGTCGATTTGGCCAGCGTGCCGGCGACCGAGCTGATCCGCCGCACCGGCCTCGATCCCAAAGAGGTGGAGCTGTCGATCTTCGGCGTGGTCGTGCCGGCGCTCTACGCCCCCAACCTCGGCCGCGAGGTGGTGCTCCGCACCACCCTGCCGGACACCATCCCCGGCACCGCGGTGAACCTCGCCTGCGCGTCCTCGAATCGCGCTATTACCCAGGGCGCCGAGGCGATTCTCGCCGGTCAGGCGGACGTGGTGCTGGCCGGCGGCGCCGAGTCCCTCTCGACGGTGCCGATCACCTACAGCCGCAACGCCTCGCGGCGCTTCATGGAGGCGGCCAAGGCCAAATCCTTCGCCGCCAAGGCGTCCACGCTGGCCAAGATCAGCCCCAAGGACCTGGCCCCCAACCCGCCGGCGATCGCCGAGTACTCCACCGGCGAGACCATGGGCCAGTCGTGCGAGAAGATGGCCAAGGAGAACGGCATCAGCCGCCAGGCGCAGGACGAGATCGCCCTGCACTCCCACCTCTGCGCCGCCGAGGCCCAGGCCCAGGGCCGCTTCGCCGACCAGATCGTGCCGACCTTCACGGCCCCGGGCTTTGACGGCGCCATCGACCACGATACCGGCGTTCGCCCCTCGACCTCCCTCGAGGCGCTGGCGGGCCTGCGGCCGGTTTTCGACCGCGGCTACGGCACCTTGACCGCCGGCAACTCCAGCCCGCTCACCGACGGCGCCTCGGCGGTTCTGCTGATGAGCGAGGCCAAGGCCAAGGCCCTCGGCTACGAACCCCTCGGCTACATCCGCTCCTACGCCTACGCCGCCCTCGACCCGGGCACCCAGCTGCTGCAGGGTCCGGCCTACGCCGCGCCCCAGGCCCTCGACCGCGCGGGCCTCAAGATGGCGACCATGGATTTGGTGGAGATGCACGAGGCGTTCGCGGCCCAGATCCTGTCGAATATGAAGGCCTTGGCCTCCAAGAAATTCGCCAGCGACGAGCTGGGCCGCAGCGAGGCGGTGGGCGAGATTCCTCTCGACCGCTTCAACGTCAACGGCGGCTCGATCTCCATCGGCCACCCCTTTGGCGCCACCGGCGCGCGCGTCACCATGCAGGTGCTGAGCGAGCTGAAGCGGCGCGATCTGCAGTTCGGCCTGATGACCGTGTGCGCGGCCGGCGGCAGCGGCTTCGCGATGGTCGTGGAGCGTTGATCGACGGCGAGGCGCCGGAGAAACCTCCGGCCCACCGGCCCCTCGAAGGGGTGCTGGTGGTAGACCTCTCGCGCTACCTGCCCGGCCCCCTGACCAGCCGCCTGCTCGGCGATCTGGGGGCGCGGGTGATCAAGATCGAGGAGCCCAAGCTGGGCGATCCCACCCGTCAGGCGCCGCCGCTGGTCGAGGCCGGCGGTCGCTCCAGCCTGACTGATCTGCTCCTCACCGGCCACGAGAGCGTGGCCCTCGACATCAAGAAGCCCATGGCCCGCGACCTGCTCGAGGAGCTTCTGATGTCGGCCGACGTCATGATCGAGAGCCTCCGGCCCGGAACTCTGGCCGAGGCCGGCCTCGATCCCGCGGAGCTGCGCCGGCTCTATCCGCGGCTCATCGCGTGCTCGGTGAGCGGCTGGGGTCAGGACGGCAACTACGCCTGGCGCGCCGGCCATGACCTCGCCTACCAGGCGGTGGCCGGCAGCCTGGCGGCCGGCGGCGGCATGCCGGCCGTGCAGAGCGCCGATTTGGTGGGCGGCTGGAGCGCCGCCCTGGCGATTACCTCCGCCCTGCACCGCCGCCACCTCACGGGCGAGGGCTGCTGGATCGATCAGGCTCTTCTCGACGCCGCCGGTCACGCCTCGATCACCGCCCTGGCGGCCGAGGCGGACGGCCCCAAGGCGGTGGCCCAGCCGCTGATGCTCACCGGCGCGCTCGCGGGTTACGACCTCTATCGCACGCGCGACGGCGGCACCCTGGCGCTCGCCGCCCTGGAGCCCAAGTATTGGCGCCGCTGGTGTCTGGCCCTCGGCCGTCGCGATCTGGTGCTCAAGCAGGCCAGCTCCAGCCCCGAGGTGGCGCGCCAGGTCGCCGAGCTGGTGGCCAGCAAGAGCCGCGAGGAGTGGGCGGATTTTCTCGCCGAGCACGATGTTCCCGGCGAGCCGGTGCTCTCGGTATCCGAGTCCCTCGAGCATCCCCAGGTGCGGCACCGGGCCTACGCCTGGCGCACGCCGGACGGCCCTTTGCGCCTCGGCTACCCCGCCAAGATCGACGGCGAGAGGCCGAGAACCGAGGGCGAGGCGCCCGGGCTCGGCGAGCACACCGACGCCGTGATCTCCGAGTTCAGCCTGGGCGGCGCCGCCCTGGGCGGCGGCCTGAGCAGGCGCCGCGGAGGCGTTGGCCAGCGCTTCAGCTGGCGGCGTCTGGCGGGCCGCGTAGCCGGCAAATGGGCGCAGGGCCGCCGCGGAGAACCGGACCCCGAGGATTGACGCTCGCGAGGCGGCGCCGTAGGGTCTTGCCATGCTGCGCCACACGACGGATTCCACGTCTCCCGCTCGGCCTCGCCGCCGCCCCCGAGGCTCTCGCCCTTGCTCGATCAGGAGCCTCGCGGCGCCGCGGCGTCGCGGCGCTCTTCTCGGCCTGTGCGCGCTCCTCCTCGCGTCGGCGGCGCTCTCGGGCTGCTCCGTGCGTAAGCTGGCGGTGCGCACCCTGGCGGACTCGCTGGCCGGCGGCGAGGTCAACGTCTTCGCGAGCGATGACGATCCCGAGCTCATCGGGCAGGCTCTGCCCTTTGCGCTCAAGACCCTCGAAGCGCTGCTCAAGGTGGACCCCGAGAACGCCGAGCTGCTCCTCGCCACCTGCTCGAGCTTCACTCAATACACCTACGCCTTCTCCGAGCTGAAGGCCGAGCGGCTGCAGCCCACCGACTACCGCGGCTCGAGGCGCGAGCGCGAGAGGGCCACCCGGCTCTACCTGCGCGCCCGGGACTATTGCTTTCGGGCGCTCGATCAAATTCCCGAGCTGCGCGATGAGGGCGCCGCGATCAGGCTGCGCCGGGACACCCAGGAGACCCTCAAGGCCCTCGGCCAGGAGCACGTTCCGGCCCTCTTCTGGACCGCCGCCTCCTGGGGATCCGCGATCTCCAACGGCCGCCACCGGGTAGATCTGATCATCGATCTCGACGTGGTGCGCCAGGTGCTCTCGCGCTGCCTGGAGCTCGATCCCGACTATGGCGACGGTCTGGTGCACGACGCCTTCATCTCTCTCGAGGCGCTGCCGGCGGCCATGGGAGGCTCCTACGAGCGGGCCGAGTACCACTATAAGAGAGCGGTGGAGCTGCACCGCAACCGGCGGGTGGGCAGCCACCTCAACTGGGCGTGGCTGGTGGCCATCGGCCAGCAGGATCGCGAGTCTTTCGACGCTGCCATCGAGAAGGCTTTGGCGGTCGACGTGACCGAATCGCCCCAGGACCGGCTGGCCAACGAGGTCAACCGCGACTTCGCGATTTTCCTGCGCGGCCAGGCTGACGAGCTTTTTCTCGACGACCTGACCGGCGAAGAGTAGAGCTCGCTCGCCGAGCGATCCGCCTGGGCGTCCCGTGCGAACTCCCAGGCGAATCCGGCAAAGCGGAATGATCCGCGCCGGCAGCCCGAGGAAGGAAGCGAGAGATGGCACACGAAAGCAGCTCGGAGGCGCGCCGCGCCATGTTCGCAAGACCTCAAGGCCCGGGCCGCCGCTCGGCCGTCCGCACCCTGCTGATTCTCGCGGTGGTCGGCTGCCTGGCGGCCGGCGCCGAGGCGAGAACGGTCGTCAAGATGGCGACCCTCGTGCCCGAAGGCTCGGTGTGGGATCAAATCCTGCGCGAGATGGGCGAGCAGTGGCGCTCCGAGACCGACGGCGAGGTCAGTCTGCGCCTTTATCCCGGAGGCGTGGCCGGCGACGAGCCCGACATCGTGCGCAAGATGCGGGTCGGTCAACTGCAGGCCGCGGCCCTTTCGGTGGCCGGCCTGACCGCCATCGACCGCAGCTTCGAGATCTTCGAGATCCCCATGTTCTTCGACAGCTACGGCGAGCTGCATCACGTGCTCGACACCCTGCGGCCGGAGTTCGAGAAGCGGCTCGAGGCCAAGGGCTATGTTCTCCTCAGCTGGGGTAACGGCGGCTGGGTGCACCTCTTCTCCAAGGCGCCCATCGCCACCGTGGACGACCTTCGCCAGCAGAAAATTTTCAGCTGGGCGGGCAACGAGGCGATGTCGGAGCTGTGGCGTAAGAACAACTTCCAGGCCGTGTCTTTAGCCGCCACCGACATCCTGACCTCGCTGCAGACCGGCATCGTCGAGGTGGTGCCCACGACCCCGCTGGCGGCTCTTTCTCTCCAGTGGTTCCGCCAGACGCCGCACATGCAGGACCTTGGCCTGGCGCCCCTGGTGGGCGCCACGGTGATCAGCAATCGCGCCTGGAAGCGGCTCGATGAGCCGACCCGCAAGGCGGTGCTGGCCGCGGCGCGCTCGAGTGAGGATCGATTGCGGCGGGAGATTGCGGTTGAGGACGCAAAAGCCGTTGAGCAGATGAGGGCGCGGGGGCTCACGGTGACCGAGGTCGATGCGGCGACTCGCGCTCAGTGGAGCGAGGTGGCGGAGATTTTTGCTCGGTTTCGGCGCGAGAATATGGAGGATCGGGCGCTTCTCGACCGCGTTCAGGCGGTTCGTGATGAGTTTCGGGTTTCTTCTGGGGAGTAACGGGCTGCTTTAGCTGCCGGGTGCTCTCCCTTCGGTCCCCCTTAGGATTCGCTTGGCCCGCCGGCATCTGGTCCTTGGTCGGGTGTCGGTTTGTTGCCTGACCGCGCCCTACGCTGCTTCAGCCGCCCGGTGCTCTCCTCTCGGCCCCCTCAGAACTCGCTCGGCCAACCGACTAGACGCTGAGGTCCCCCAAGGTGGTGGGCCCTTCGCCACTCCGGGACCGCCCATTTCTGGAGCCCCTCCCGCGGCCCACCCCGCCGTGTGCCCGCGTCCGTCTCCAGAGTTGAGACCGTGCCGCTCAGACAGGCTTCGGGGGCCGAGAGGAGAGCCCCCGGCTCCTTATCGCTCCGGGCTTCGGTCGCTGCCTGAAGAACCAGCTGCGCCGCTCGCTCGGCCCTCGCCTCGGGCGCTGCTCTAGGTCTTCAACCGCCCCTCTCGAGTCGATCGTCTGGAATGGCTAGGTTCTGAGATCCGGGGACGGCAGCGCCCGCCGGAGCGTCCGAGAAGCGCGGGGATTCGAGCACGTGTCCGAACTTGTTTGAGCCGTCGGTCTCATCTCTGGAGTCGTGCGGGGGATTCTGGCGACTCGGCTCAGCCCGGCGGGCCGTGGAGACCCAGCGCGGAAAAGAGCCAGCCTCCTTGGCGGTCTCGAGCGTCGAGTCGGCAGCCCCCGCGAGTTTGAGGACACGCGCGCAGAACCCCGCGCGCCGCAGCGGAGGCCGGATCAGCAGCGCCTCCCGATC
>JBCCLG010000242.1:0-7413 GCA_039027015.1 Acidobacteriota bacterium
GGCCATCTCGAGCGCCGCCGCGGCGGCGATACGTACACCACGCTGCGCAGCGGTGAGGTGGTCGGCGAGCTGGCGGTGCTCGACGGCAAGGCCTGGTCGGCGGACGTGGTCGCCCACGGCGAAGTGCGCATCCTGCAGATCGAGCGCGATCGGCTCCTCGCGCTGATCGACGCCCGCCCGGCGCTGGCTCGCACCCTGCTCTCGGTGCTCTCCTCGCGCATGCGCCTGCGCAGCTCCCGCCAGGACAAGGTCAACCAGCTGATCCACGCCTATCGCGTGCGCGGCCATCTGCGCGCGTCCCTAGACCCCCTCGAGCGGGAGCGGCCGCCGGTACCCGAGCTCAGCCTCGAGAACTGGGATCTGAGCAGCAAAGATTCAGACGCCCTCTTCTCGGCCACCGCCCTCGGCGGCAACCGCGGAATCATGACCCTGGGGCAGATCATCGACGTGCTCGACGCCACCTACTGCGGCTCGGTGGGCGTGCAGTACATGCACATCGACGACCTCGAGAAGAAGCAGTGGCTGATGGACAATCTCGAGGATAAGCGCCACCACCGGCAGCTCGAGCGGGAGGAGAAGGTCCGCATCCTCACCAAGCTGACCGACGCGGAGATCTTCGAGCAGTTCATCCACGAGGAGTTTCGCTACGCCAAGCGCTTCTCCCTCGAGGGCGCGGAAACCCTCATTCCGCTCCTCGACCTGGCCCTCGAAGAGGCCGCGGCGCAGGGCGTCCATGAGGTGGTGATCGGCATGGCCCACCGGGGGCGTCTGAACGTGCTGGTCAACCTGATGGGCAAAAGCCCGGCGGCGGTCTTCCGCGAGTTCCAGGACGAGGACCCCGAGCTTTTCGAGGGCCGGGGCGACGTGAAGTACCACCTGGGCTTCAGCTCCGACCAGCGCTATGGCGGTCGCGATATGCATCTCTCGCTGTGCTTCAACCCGAGCCACCTGGAGTTCGTCAACCCGGTTCTGGTGGGCCGCGTGCGCGCCAAGCAGGATCGCGAGGGCGATAAGCAGCATCGCGGCTGTCTGGGGATCGCCATCCACGGCGACGCCGCGTTCGCGGGCCAGGGCGTCACCCAGGAGCTGCTCAATATGTCGGAGCTCAAGGGTTATCGCACGGGCGGCACCCTCCACGTGGTGGTCAACAACCAGATCGGCTTCACCACGGCGCCGGAAGACGGCCGCTCGACGATCTACGCCACCGAGGTGGCGCGCATGCTCCAAACGCCGATTCTGCACGTCAACGGCGAAGATCCCGAGGCGGTGACCCGCATGGTGCGCCTGGCCATGGACTACCGGGAGAAGTTCCGCTCGGACATCGTGCTGGATATGTATTGCTACCGCAAATACGGGCACAACGAGGGCGACGAGCCGTCCTTCACCCAGCCGAAGATGTACAGCATCATCAATCAGCGTCAGTCCGTTCGCGAAGCGTATTTGAGCAAGCTGCTCGAGCTGGGCGGCGGCATCACCCAGGAGCAGGCCGAGCAGATCAAGGGCGAGCGCCAGGACCGCCTGCGCGAGGAGCTGGGCGAAGCCAGGCGGCCGGAGTACAAGCTGCGCGGACCGGCGAGCGGTCAGGGCAAGTGGCGCTCTTACCGCGGCGGCGCCGACGCCGAGGTGCCGGACGTTTCGACCCGCGTGCCGCGCGAGAGGCTCGCCGAGCTGCTGCGCGCGACCACCCGCATCCCGGAGGGCTTCAACCTCAACCGCAATCTGAAGCGCTTCGTCAAAAACCGGCTGCAGATGGCGGACGGCGAGCGGCCCCTCGATTGGGGATCCGCCGAGGCCCTGGCCTTCGCCTCGCTGCTGGTTGAGGGCACGAGCGTCCGCCTCTCCGGTCAGGACTCCAGGCGCGGCACCTTCAGCCACCGCCACGCCGTGTTCACCGACGCGCAGACCGCCAAGCGCCACACCCCGCTCAAGGATCTCGCCGCGGGTCAGGGGCGCTTTCAGGTCTACAACAGCCCGCTGTCGGAAATCGCGGTGCTCGGCTTCGAGTACGGCTACAGCCTCGATACGCCCGACGGCCTCACCCTGTGGGAGGCGCAGTTCGGCGATTTCTGCAACGTCGCCCAGGTGGTGATCGACCAGTTCATCGCCTCGAGCGAGGATAAATGGCAGCGCCTCTCCGGCCTGGTCATGCTGCTGCCTCACGGCTTCGAGGGCCAGGGCCCCGAGCACTCGAGCGCGCGTCTCGAGCGCTTTCTCGACCTGTGCGCGGAGGACAATATCCAGGTGGTCAACCTGACCACTCCGGCCCAATACTTCCACTGCCTGCGCCGCCAAATCCATCGGCCGCTGCGCAAGCCGCTGGTGGTGATGTCGCCCAAAAGCCTGCTGCGCCTCTCGGCCGCCACCTCGGATCTCGACGAGCTGGCCGAGGGCGAGTTCCGGCGACTGATTCCCGACGTGTGGGACGAGGCGAAGCCGGAGGGCGTCGCCAAGATCCTGATGACCAGCGGCAAGATCTATTACGAGCTCGAGAAGGCGCGGCAGGAGCAGGGCCGCAGCGATGTGGCGCTGCTGCGCCTCGAGCAGTACTATCCGATCGATGAGGATCTGCTCGAAAAGAGCCTCGGGCGCTACGCCGACGGCACGCCCGTGGTGTGGGTCCAGGAGGAGCCGCGCAACATGGGTGCGTGGGGCTTTTTGCAGTGGACCTTCGAGAACGATCTCTTCGGGCGCTGGACCATGGACTGCGTCAGCCGTCCTGAGTCGGCGAGCCCGGCCACCGGCTCCAAGGCGGCCCACGATTTGGAGCAGCAGCAGCTGATCAAGGAAGCGCTCGAATGGTAGAGAGCTGGCCTGCGCCGGCGCCCCGTGGCGCCTCCGCAGCGTGATCCAAAGAGAGTTTTGACCACAGGACGGCGGCGCAGAAACCGCAGGGGAAGACGATGGCCATCGAGTTGAAAGTTCCGGATGTCGGCGAGTCGATCACCGAGGTGATGGTCGGCGAATGGCTTAAGAAAGAGGGCGAATTCGCGTCGAAAGGCGAGGCCCTCGTGATCATCGAGACCGACAAGGTCAACGCCGAGCTGGAGGCGCCGGAGTCCGGGGTGGTCCAGAAGATCGTCAAGGGCGACGGCGAAGACGCCGAGGTCGGCGAGGTCATCGGCTTCCTCGAGCCCGGTGAGTCCGCCGGCGCGGGCGAGGCCCAGGCCGCGGCCGAACCGGCGGTGGATCCGGCCGCCGCCGATCAGGACGAGGCCCCGTCCGCCGCCGCGCCGGCTGATACCGCCGCCGCCGGCAGCACCGGCGAGGCCCGGGTCATGCCCGCGGCCTCCCGCCTGGCCGCCCAGGAGGGCGTCGACGTCGCCGCGGTTGCCGCGAGCGGTCCCGGCGGCCGGGTGCTCAAGGAAGACGTGCAGCGCCACGTCGCGCAGGGCGCGAGCGCCCCGTCCGAGGCCGCCAAGCCGGCGCCCCCGGCCGAGCCGGCCCCCGCTCCGCAGGCCCCCGAGTCGCGCGGCGCCCGCGAGACGGAAACCGTCAAGATGACGCCCCTGCGTCGCCGCGTGGCCTCGCGCCTGGTGGAGGCCCAGCAGAGCGCCGCTCTGCTCACCACCTTCAACGAGATCGATATGTCCGCGGTGCTGGAGCTTCGCCGCTCCTATAAGCAGGAGTTCATCGACCGCCACGAGGTCAAGCTCGGCTTCATGTCGTTCTTCGTCAAGGCGACGGTCGAGGCGCTCAAGGCGGTGCCCCAGGTCAACGCCCAGGTTCGCGGCGAGGAGATCGTCTACCACAACTACTTCGATATCGGCGTGGCGGTCGGTGGCGGCAAGGGATTGGTGGTGCCCGTCATCCGCAACGCCGAGAGGCTAGGATTCGCCGACGTCGAGAAGGTGATCGGCGATTACGCCCGCCGCGCCCAGGCCGGCACCCTCAAGCTCGACGAGCTGCAGGGCGGCACCTTCACGATCTCCAACGGCGGCGTCTACGGCTCTTTGATGTCGACCCCGATCATCAACCCGCCCCAAAGCGGCATCCTCGGCCTGCACAAGATCCAGGAAAGGCCGATGGCGATCGATGGCGAGGTGGTGATCCGCCCGATGATGTACGTCGCCCTGACCTACGACCACCGAATCGTCGATGGCAGGGAGGCGGTGACTTTCCTGATCAAGATCAAGGAGCGCATCGAGGATCCGACGCGCATCCTTTTGGAGGTCTAAAGTGAGCGAAAGCACCGAAAATCAGCGGCCGAGCCACGACCTGGTGATCATCGGGTCGGGGCCCGGCGGCTACATCGCGGCCATCCGCGCTGCCCAGCTCGGTCTCGACGTCGGCTGCATCGAAAAAGAGCCGGCGCTCGGCGGCACCTGTTTGCGGGTGGGCTGCATTCCCTCCAAGGCGCTGCTCGAGGCGAGCGAGCGCTACTCCGAGGCCAAGCACGACCTCAAGCGCTTCGGCGTCAAGGTCTCGGGGGTCGAGCTCGACCTGCGGGCCATGATGAAGCACAAGGAGCGCACGGTTAAAGCGCTGACCCAGGGCGTCGCGGGCCTGTTTCAGAAGAATAAAGTCACCCGCTACAGCGGCCACGGGCGCCTCGCCGGGCCAGGCCAGGTCGAGGTGATCGGCGGCGATGAGCCGGTCACGATCGAGGCCAAGAGCGTGCTGATCGCCACGGGCTCGGCAGTCGCCTCCCTGCCCGGCGTCGAGATCGACGGCGACCGCATCGGCGACTCGACCACCGCCCTCTCCTACCCGGAGGTGCCCGAGCACCTGGTGGTGATCGGAGCCGGCGTCATCGGGCTCGAGCTGGGCTCGGTTTGGGCGCGCCTCGGAGCCAAGGTCACGGTGCTCGAGTACCTCGACCGGATCCTCCCCGGGATGGACCTCGAGACCGCCAAGAAGGCCCAGCGCGTGTTCAAAAAGCAGGGGCTCGACTTCAATCTTGGCGTCAAGGTGACCGGCGCCCGGGTCGAGGGCGAGCGCTGCGTGGTGGAGGCCGAAGGGCGCGATCCGATCGACTGCGACCGAGTGCTCATGTGCGTCGGCCGCCGTCCCTACACCGACAACCTCGGCCTGGACACCGTGGGTCTCGAGCTGGACGATCGCGGCCGCATCCCGGTGGACCAGCATTTCCAGGCCGCACCGGGGATCTACGCCATAGGCGACGTGATCGTAGGTCCGATGCTGGCCCATAAGGCGGAGCACGAGGGCGTGGCCTGCGTGGAGCACATGGTGACCGGCTACGGCCACGTCAACTACGACGCCGTGCCCAACGTGGTCTACACCCATCCCGAGGTGGCGTCCGTGGGCAAGACCGAGGAGGAGCTGAGGGACGCGGAGATCCCGTTCCGCAAGGGCGCCTTCCCGTTCATGGCCAACGGCCGCGCCAAGGCGCTGGCCCAGACCGACGGTCAGGTCAAGATTTTGGCCCACGCCGAGACCGACCGCGTGCTCGGGGTCCACATCATCGGGCCCCACGCCGGCGACCTGATCGCCGAAGCCGCCGTCGCCATGGAGTACGGCGCCTCGAGCGAGGATATCGCCCGCTCGTGCCACGCCCACCCGACCCTTGCCGAGACGGTCAAGGAAGCGGCCCTCGCGGTCGACAAGAGGGCGCTCAACATCTGAGCCCGAGCCGGGAGGCCGCGCCTCCCGGCTTTCCTAACCTTTTCGAGGCCGGGCGCTCAGGACTCGGCCGCCGGGCGGCGGCGCTGTACGGGAGCGCCGGCGACCGCGGTGCGGTTGCGCCCGGTCCTCTTGGCCACGTACATCGCCGCGTCGGCCAGGCGTAGCAGGGTGCTCTTGCACTCGTCGACCGTGGTCCGCACCTCCATGTGCTGGTGCAGGGTCGCGACCCCGATCGAGCACGTGATGCCCGTCAGGTTGAGCGCCTCCCTCTGGATATCGCCGGGCTTGTCGCAGAAGTGCGTCTGGACGATGTCGTTGCGAATCCTTTCGGCCAGATCCACCGACTCCTCGATGCTCATATCGGGCACCACCAGCACGAATTCGTCGCCGCCGTAGCGGGCCGGAACGCCGTGCTCGTAGGCCCGCAAATGCGACTTGAGCAGGTGGCCGATCTCCCGCAGAACCTGGGAGCCCGCGAGGTGGCCGTGAGTGTCGTTGACCGACTTGAAGTAGTCGAGGTCGAGGAAGATGACGGCCAGGTCGAGGTCGAGGTCGAGGCTGCGCTCGATCACCCGCGAGAGCGCCACGTGCAGGTAGTGGTCGTTGAACAGGCCGGTGAGGTTGTCCCGCTTGGCCAGCTCCTGGGCGCGTCGTCCGTCGAGGATGTTCTGGATCGAGATCGAGATGTAGCCGGCGAAGATTCTCAGCAGGTTGCGATCCTCTTCGCTGTACTCGGGGGCGTTATGCCGGTTGATCAGCTCGAGCACGCCGCATACGTCCTGCTCGATGCGGATCGGGATCGCCACCAGGGACTGACTCTCGTAGTCGATGATCTCGTCGACGCCCGAGAAGAAGAATTTGTCCTCGCGGGTGTTGGAGGCGTGATACGCCTGGCCATGCACGTAGACGTGCCCGGCGATGCCTCGATCCCCCGGTATTTGCCGACCGATGAGGGAGTCCGCCCGGTCGCCGAAGGCCGCCACGAAGGTGAGGCTGTTGTCCTGCCGGTCGAGCCTCTTGTCGAGGGGATTGTCGAGCAGGATCGAGCCGGCCTCCGACGGCACGAACTCGTTGGCCTTGCGCAGGATCTCCGCCAGGTTCTCGGCCAGGTTCATCTCCTGGGAGAAGGCGAGCGTCGCTCGGCGTCGCTCGAGAAACGCGCTCATTTGGCGCGGTTCTAGGCAGTGGATCTTGACCGTCACGGGGACCTCGGAGAAAAGAAGCGAAAGGCGTCAAAAGCCAAAATATCAAAAAATCGCGGCCTACAGGAAGACTCTTCGTCCCCCGGGCGTCGGTCCGCGCAGACGAGGCCAAGGCTGTTTCATCTCGGCCCTCGACCGCCGCCAGCCGATCTCGGCGACTCGATTCGCCGGCCAAGTAGACCAGGGATTATGTCTTTATGCCTCAGTGGCAATCTGGGACGATATGAACATATAAATATTTTTAGAAGACGCGGCGATCTGGTGTCTGGAGCGGAAGCTGGGCGCAACGGGGCGAAAAGACGGAGAATTTGGGCTATTCTGGCCCTTTGACGTCGAATAATTACCGAAACAGAAGATTAATAGTTTATCTTTTAGCTTGACTCTAGGGGTGCAGAACTTTAGGCTATTGGGCCATACCTTCCATGCAAATCCCTGCCGAGAGATCCATTTCTCCGGTTCTCTAAAGTTCAAGTGACTTCCACTGTGAACGGTGCTGCCCCGACCGCTCTCACCTGCCCAAGCGGTCCATCAGGTCCGTCCCTCGGGGCGCGGACCGACACCAAGGCGACAAGCCAAAGGAGAGCACCTCATGTCCATCCGTCAATTTAGCCAGCAAACCCGCGCTGAC
>JBCCLG010000243.1:0-7385 GCA_039027015.1 Acidobacteriota bacterium
CCGGCGCCTCGAGCGTCTCGTGCGGGAGATTCTGGGCGCCCGCCTCGAATCCCTAGAGCGCCTCGACCACGCGGGCGACGCCGCGGATCGACTCTTCGAGCGGCCCTGCGACCTTCTGCTCCTCGACCTCACCCTGGGCGCCGACGACGGCTTCGAGATCCTGCGCCGCGCGGTGTCGAGGCCGTTTGCGACCGTGGTCGTGTCGGCGCACGGCGAGCGGGCGCTGGAGGCCTTCGAGCTGGGGGTTCTCGACTTCGTGCCCAAGCCTTTCTCCCGCCGCCGCCTCGAGCAGGCGCTGCGGCGCGCCACCGGCGAGCTGGCGGCGGCCCGAAAGCCGAGCTACCTCGCCGTGCGGCGCTCGGGAGCGGTGCATCTGCTGCCGATCCACGAGGTGGTCTTTGTGCGGGCGAGCGGCGACTACGCCGAGCTGCACGCGGCGGACGGCGGCGTGCACCTGCACGATAAGACCCTGACCCGTCTCGAGGCGCTGCTGCCGGAGCGGTTTCTCCGCATTCACCGCTCCTACCTGGTGGACCTCGAGCGCGCTCGGCGCCTCAAGGCCGAGGAGGGGAGCCGCTACCGCCTGGAGCTTCGGTGCGGCCGCGAGCTGCCCGTGGGCCGCACGCGCGTGGCCGAGCTCAAAAAGCTCCTCGTCTGAGCGCCTGCCCTGCTGCCAAGGCGCCACCGACCCGCCTACTTAGGAGGCGGGTCGAGCGGCCGGCCACCGATCCAAACACGGTGGACGGAGAGCGAGGGAAGGTGTTCGGGAGCGGCTTCGGCCGTCGCCAGGGGATCGCCGGAAAGCTCCACGAAGTCGGCCAAGAGGCCGGGGGCCAGGCGCCCGAGGCGATACTCGTCAAAGCCCGCCCAGGCCCCCGCGAGGTTCATCGCTTGGAAAGCCTCGAGGGGCGCCAGGGCCTGATCGAGCCGCGGATTGCTCACCGGCTCCGCCCCGCCGGCGAGATCCGCCGGCAGCCGTTGGCGGGTGATGGCGAAATAGAGAGTCTCAAGAGGCCTCCAGGGCTCGCCGGGCAGGTCGCTGTTGATCACCACGTCCACCCCGGCGTCGAGCATGCGTCGCCAGGCGTAGGCGTTTTCGAGTCGAGCCGGTCCGAGCCGCTCTCCCGCCCAGGCGGCGTAGCCCACGGCGTGGCTCGGCTGCACGCTGGCCACGATCCCGAGGCCTGCGGCGCGCGAGTAGAAGTCGGGCTTCACCACCTGGGCGTGCTCGATGCGCCACCGGGTCTCGGTGACCGAGGCGTTCGGCGTGCGGACGTTGAGGAGGTCCTCAAACAGGTTGAGCACGCGGTCGTTGCCCTCGTCACCGATGGCGTGTACGGCCATCTGAAAGCCGGAGCGGAGAGCCATGCTGCCGATGTAGGCCATGCGGTCGAGGGCCATGCGCTCGCTGGGCCGGGCGGATTGCGGGCGGTCGGCGTAAGGCTCGGCGAGCAGCGCCGTGCGCGAGCCCAAGGAACCGTCGTAGAAGATCTTGAAGCCGCGCACCGCCAGCATGCCGTTCGGGTCGTCGAGCGGCCCGCGCGCCAGCCAGCGATCCACCAGCGCGGGCTCGTTGCCGTCGAGCAGCAGACGCACGCGAATCGGCAGGGCGCGTTCGGCGGCCAGCCGCTCATAGGCCTCGACCACCTGGCTCGAGACCCCCGCCTCGTGCACGGTGGTGACCCCGGCGCTGGCCATCTCCTCAAGACCCGCCAGCACGGCGGCTCGGGTGGTCTCGGGAGTGTCCCCGGGCAGCACCCTCTGCACCAGATTTTGAGCCAGGGTGAGCAGCACGCCCGTCGGCTCGCCGTTCGCGCGTCGCAGGATGCTGCCGGCCTCGGGGTCGGGGGTGCGGGCCGAAACTCGGGCGATCTCGAGCGCCCGCGCGTTGGCGAAGCCGGCGAAACCGTGCAGGGAGCCGAGCCACACCGGGTGGTCGGGAAAGGCGGCGTCGAGAACGCGGCGGTCGGGGTAGCCGCGGCTGCCCCACGCGCCTTCGTCCCATCCCTGGCCGATCAGCCACTGCCCGGCGTCGGGCTGAGGAAATTTCTCCCGCAGCCGGCGCACCATGTCGTCCACGGACTCAGCGCCCGTGAGGTCGGCGAGCAGGCGGTCGCGGCCGAGCTCGTGCACGTGCGCGTGGGTGTCGAGAAAGCCCGGCAGCAGGGAGCGGCCCTCAAGATCGACCCGCCGAGCGTCGGGGAAGCGGCGCTGCAGCTCCTCGAGGCCGCCGACCGCGGCGATCTCCGCACCGCGTATCGCCAGGGCCTCCACGCGCAGGGGCTCGTCGAGGGTGACGATGGGGCCGCCGGCGAAGATAGTGGTCGGCAGGCTTCGGCTCGGGTCGTCGATGGCGCGGCAGCCGAGAGCCATGGGCAGCAGCAGGGCCAGCGTCAGCAGCCGCGGAAGGCAGGGTTTCGAGGGGAAGCGGCGGGGGAGGAGACGCACGGATAGGCTCCAGGCTGAAGGACGCGGCGGATGGGGTCTCGCGGCAGGCGATTGTACGGGAGAACGCGCGCGCAAGAGCCCGCGGCGGTTCCGCGGCGCCTCGCCTTGTGAAACCTCGCGCCGTCGACGAAAATCGGGGCTCCGCCACGCGTTCATGGGCGCGCGCCATGATTTCGGCGCCGTCCGCTTCGAAGAGGTGCCTTTTGCCATGACGCCCGATGCACTCACCAGGAGCCTCGTTCTCTGCCTGATGGCCGGTCTCGTCGCCTGCGGCGGCAGCAGCCCGCCGCCGGTGGAGCTGTCCGCTCCTCCGGCGCTGGGTCCAGGCGAGGAGGAGGTTCTGCTCAGCACCCTCGAGCCGCAGATCCGCTCGCGCGTGGAGGCGGCGACGATCGACCTCGGGACCGAAGAGGCGACGAGGGCCCTCGGGGATGGCTGGCTGTGGCCCGAGTCGCTCGAGGACGGCACCACCTTCACCTGGGCCGCGGGCGAGGAGTCGGTAGCCCGGATGTGGCTGACCTCCAGCCGGCCGGTCACGCTGCGCGCCCGCGCCTGGCCCTACCGGGATCCCGAAGGCTCTGAGAAGCAGCGCATCTCCCTGTGGGTCAACGGCGTGGAGGTGGACAGCTGGCGGCTGCGCCCGGGTCTGCGCGATCAGGAGATCCGGGTGCCGGCGCGGGTTCTTCGGCCCGGCGTTAACCAGCTGACCCTGAAGCCGTCGCTCACGCGCGAAGAGGAGGGTCAGCCGCCGATCTCCGCCGCCTTCGATCTGCTGGAGATCTCGCCCGCCAACCAGGAGCGCGCGCCGTTTTTCGAAGGCTCGGACCTGCACCTGCCGCCGGGCTCCCAAATCGAGGTCTTTCATTCGGCCCGGGGCCGAACCCGGCTGGTTTTCGACGCCCTTGAGGGCGGCGGGGACTCGCGTCTCAGGCTCGAGGTGGCGAGCGACCGGGAGGCGGCGTCGGGAGCGGGGACCCGGATCGGAGTCCAGGGACCCGGCAGCTTCGAGGTGCTGGGGGACGCCGCCAGGGAGGCGGCGCAGGGTGAGGGGCCGGGTGGCTCAGGCGACACGGATGTCGTGCGACTGGCCCTGATCGCGGAGCTGACGGACGGCGATTCGCCCGATCTTGTGCTGCGCTCTCCCCGGCTGGTGGGCGCGCCCTCCGGCACAGGGGCCGTCGCCGCCGCGGCCGACGGCTCCCTCGCGCCGCGCTTTCGCGAGAAGCGGGGCGACAGCGCCCGGCGACCGAACGTGATTCTCTACCTGGTCGACACCCTCCGCGCCGACCGGCTGGGCTGCTACGGCAATCCGGAGCCGGTCAGCCCGGCGATCGATGCCTTTGCCCGGCAGTCGATTCTCTTCGAGCGCACCACCGCGCAGTCCTCCTGGACCCGGGCTTCCATGGCCTCGATTTTCACCGGCCTCAGCGCCGGCCGCCACGGCGTAGAAACCCGCCTCGACGCGCTGCCCAACGAGGCGATCACCCTGGCGGAGATGCTCAGCGCCTCCGGCTACGCCACGGCGGGGGTTCTCACCAACGGCAACGCCGGCAGAAGCTTCGGATTCGCCCAGGGCTTCGACTCCTTCACCCTGCTCGGTGAGGAGCAGCGGGGCGTGCCGGCCGGGGTTGAGGCCGTGCACCGCGCGGCGGAAGGCCTGCTCGAAGGACCGCTGGCGGCCGAGGACAAGCCGTTTTTCCTTTATCTGCACACCATGGAGCCTCACGCCCCCTACGTGATTCCCGAGCCCCTGCCCGGCGCGCTCGAGAAGCAGGCGCTGCCTGACGAGGTGGTGGCGCAGCTCGCGGAGCGGGGAGTGTCCACCGAAGGGCCGAAAAACTTCGCCTCGGTCGCCTGGATCCAGGCGCTCTTTCACGGCCTGCTCGAGGCCAACGAGGAGACCGGCCGCGAGCTGGGGTTGGCCTACAACGCCGCGATCCTGCATAACGACCGCTATTTCGGCAGGCTGATCCGCGATTTGGAGCGCCGCGGCCTGCTCGAGGAGACGGTGGTCGTCTTCCTCTCAGACCACGGCGAGGAGCTTTTCGACCACGGCAGCTGGAGCCACGGCTTGACCCTTTACGAGGAGCAGCTGCTGGTTCCCTTCATCGTGCGCTTCCCGGGCGACGGCGCGCCGCGGGGCCTGCGCTCGCGGCAGCGGGCGCGCCAGGTCGATCTGCTGCCGACCCTGCTCGACTACCTCTCCCTGCCCGCGCCGCCCGGCCTCGACGGCAGCAGTCTGCTGGTGAGGGCGAGGTCCGGCGAGAATCGCCCGGGCTTTTCCCAGCTCGATCTCGACGGCCGCAGGCTCGGCGTTTGGATCGAGGGGGCGCTGAAGCTGATCTGCCCCGAGAAAGGCGCCTGCTCGCTCTACGACCTCGACACCGATCCCGCGGAGAAGCGCGATCTGGCCGCCGAGCGGCCGGTGACCGCCGACGCCCTGCGCCTCAAGCTCGAGACCTGGAGGGCCCGCTCCCGGGCTCTCGAGAAGAGCGAGGCCGAGCTGGACCCGGAAATGGAGCGCCAGCTGCAGGCCCTCGGCTACCTCTAGGCCCGCGCCGCTGCTGCTAAACTCACCGGCCTTCTTCACCGTGAACGCGCGTTGAGGAGACCGGCGATCCAGCCGCGCCGCCGAACGCGGTAAATCGATCGCCTCGTCCGAAAGATCCGATGACCCACCCGCCAGGAGCCGACATGACCCGCCACCCCTCGACCTCGACCTCCGCCGCCCCCGTACGCCTGCTCCTGGCCTGCGCCCTCATCGCCTCGTGCGGCGGCTTCCTCGCCTGCCAGCCCGGCTCCGAAAGCTCCGCGCCCGCGGACGCCGTCGGCGAGACCGTGGAGAATCAGAGCCTCGGCGTCGCGATCGCCGAGCTGCCGGCTTTCTTCAAGGTGGTCGACAACTCCGGCGCCACCATCGAACTGGCCCCGGCCGATCCGGCGGTCGAGGGTACGGTGACCATCGCCGCCAGCGAACCCGAGACCGGCGGCATCAACCTGGTGGCCGCGGTGGAGGAGCATAAGGCCGACCTGCTGGCCAAAGAAGGCGGCGAGTTCAAGGGTCAGCGCGAGATGACTTTTCAATTCGGCACGGCCTTTTACTCCCGCGGGATCTTCAGCGAGGGCGAGCGGATCCTGGAGGAGACCAAGATTCACGCCCTCCACCCCGCCGGGGATCGCCGGCTGGTTTTGACCTACCGATACCCGTCCGCGGAAGACACCGCCCAGCGCCTGAACGATCAGCTCTTCGCGGTCCTGGGCGAGCTGGTGGCCCTCGACCTCTCTTCCGAGGGAGATGCTCCCGCCGAGGATTCTTCCGCCGAGGTCTCCTCCGAGCAGAGCGCGGGCTGAGGATTCGCCGGAGATGGCCAGAAGCCTGCCTAGATCCCCGATTCGGCCACGCCGCCGGGTGGATCTCGAAGCCGTTCTCAAGCGGCTCGACGACCACGGCCGGCCCTACGATCGAGGGTTCCTGCAGCGGGTTCACGACTTCTCAAAGGCCAAGCACGGCGCTCAGAAGCGCAAGTCCGGCGAGCCCTATTTCACCCATCCCGTCTACGTCGCCTACATTCTGGCGGACCTCAAATTCGACGCGACGTGCGTGGCCGTCGGCCTGCTGCACGACGTGCTCGAGGACACGCTGACCTCCAAGGAGGTGCTGGAGGAGAAGTTCGGCAGCGACGTGGCCGAGCTGGTGGACGGCGTCACCAAGATCAGCAAAACCTCCTACGTGCGCCGGGACGAGGTGCAGGCCGAGACCTTTCGCAAGATGATCCTGGCCTCGGCGCGGGATCTGCGGGTCATCCTGGTCAAGCTGGCGGATCGCCTGCACAACATGATGACCCTCGAGCACATGTCCCCCGAGGCTCGGAGGCGCATCGCCGCGGAGACCCTGGAGATCTACGCGCCGATCGCCCTGCGTTTGGGAATGTCGCGGCTGCAGGGCGATCTCGAGGACCTGGCGTTCTACTTCCGCTATCCGCGCCAGTTCGCCGAGCTAGACGGGCAGATTCGCGACAAAACCCGCAGCGCCCGCACGCGCCTGAGCCGCATCGGAACCAAGCTCAAGCGGGCTCTTGAGGGCGCGAAGATCGAGGCCGACATCAGCTATCGGGTCAAGCGCTACTACTCGATCTTCCGCAAGCTGCAGCGCCAGGATATCGACATTTCCCAGCTCTACGACTTCCTGGCCTTCCGCGTGATCACCGCCGATCTGCGCGACACCTACGCGGCCTTCGGCGTGGTGCATCAGAACTGGCGGCCGATTCCCGGCCGGTTCAAGGACTACGTGGCGATGCCCAAGCCCAACCTCTACCAGTCGCTGCACACCACCGTCGTGGGCGAGAGCGGCCAGCCCTTCGAGGTGCAGATTCGAACCCAGGATATGGATTTGATCGCCGAAGAGGGCATCGCCGCGCACTGGCAGTACAAGGAAGCGGGATCGACCCAAAGCACCTCGGATCCCAACATCCTGTGGCTGCGCCAGCTTCTCGAGTGGCAGAAGGAGGTGCAGGATCCGCGGGAGTTTCTCTCCGCGCTCAAGATCGATCTCTACCCCGACGAGGTCTACGTCTTCACGCCCCAGGGCGACGTCTTCTCCTTTCCGCGCGGCGCCACGCCCCTCGACTTCGCCTACCGAATCCACACCGACATCGGCCATCAATGCAGCGGCGCGCGGGTCAACGGCAAGCTCGTGCCCCTCAAAACGCCGCTGCAGAACGGCGACATGATCGAGATTCAGACCCACTCCAGCCGCCGCCCGAGCCGCGACTGGCTGGGCATCGCCGTCACCTCGCGGGCGCGCTCCAAAATCCGCCACTGGCTCAACACCCAGCAGAAGGAGCGCGCCCAGGAGGTGGGAAGGCGCATCCTCGAGCGCCAGATCCGCAAGGTCGGGCGTTCGCCGCGGCGGGTTCTCCAGCGCCAGGGCGAGCGGC
>JBCCLG010000244.1:0-7376 GCA_039027015.1 Acidobacteriota bacterium
CAATTCGTCACCGCGCTGCTCTATCCGGTGATCGTGGCCTTGATGATCGCGATCGCCTTCTCGATCTTCGAGTCGGGGCTTTGCGTGGGCGAGCGCTGGAGCGGCCTGCGCAGGCTGCGCGCCTCGGGCGACGCCTCGCGGGTCGACGTGCTGGCGCGCCGCCGCATCGAGAGGGTCGATTTTCTGGCCCGAATCGGCCCGACCCTCGGCCTGATGGGGACGCTGATCCCCCTGGGGCCGGGCCTCGCGGCGCTGGGCCGGGGGGATCTCGAGACCCTGGCCGCCGCGGTGATCACCGCCTTCGATACGACGGTGCTGGGCCTGCTGGCCGGCCTCGTCGGCTACGTGATCGGGCGACTGAGGCGGCGCTGGTATTCGGAGGTCCTGGATCACCTCGAGGGGGCCGAAGCGTGAGCGGGAGAAGGTTCGATCGGTCTCGCTTCGACGACTCGGAAGTCGACCCTCTGGGTCCGCTGGCCAACCTGGTGGACATCATGCTCGTTTTCGCCTGCGGCCTGATCGCCGCCCTGGCGCTCGCTCGCGGCGGCGCGGAGAGCTTCTTTCAGCAGCGTGACGTGGTGGAGAAGGGCCGCGAGCTGCCCACGCTGCCGGAGAGTCTCTCCGGCGGCGCGGGCGAGGGCATGGAGCCGGTGGGCCAGGTCTTTAGAGATCCTGAGACCGGCAAGCTCATCCTGGTCGGGCAGTGATTCGCCGCCCGCCGGCTAGTTGCCGAAGCTAGGGTCGTCTTCGCACAGAAATCCGCCGTTGCACCCCGAGCCGCTATCCGGGCAGTTGAAGTTGGCGCTGGCGAAAGTGGAGCGTCCGCACGAGTCGGTCACGCGGACGAGCACCGAGTTGAGCTGGCCCGAGCGGCAGCCCGGATAGGCGAAGGAGCCGGTGATTTGCGAGCCAGAGCCCGACCAGCTGCCTGCAGGCCCCCAATATTGCCAGTCGGAGAAGGTGTAGGGCGTGATGCCGCTTTGGCCCGCGGCCGTGCACCCGAACCTCGTGGAGGAGACCGTGCAGTTGAGCTGAGCCCATGGCGTCATGTTTCCAGGGCTGGTGAGAACGGCGTAGCCGGCCGACGCCAGATAGTCAGCCGCCGTATAGGTCGCCTTGCTGCCCTCGCTGTTGCCGCCGCTGTGGATGCCGTAGGCGTTGTTGCCCACAAACCAGGGCCCGCCGCTATCGCCGCCTTCCGAAATGTTGTTGCCCGCCACGCGAATAAAGGTATTTCGAGCGTTGGGAACGTAGCTCGGGCGGTGTTTCCTGCTGATGATGATGCCGCAGGTGAAGTCGGTGGTCATTCCATATTTGCAGACGAAGGTGCCGATCGACTGCGAGCCTCGCCCGACCACGCCGGTGATGGGGCGAAAGCCCGAGCCGTCGAAGATCTCGTTGCGGACGGTGTCGTCGCAGGTGGCCGAATGCCACTGCAGGTCTCGGCTGCCGGAGTAGTGCTCGGCCTCGAGCCTGAGATCCGACTCGGAGTCCTCGTATTCCGAGGAGTTTGGGCAGTGGCCCGCCGTCGCGATTCCCAGTCTGCGGTTGGACGTCTTCACGGCAAAGCCGGCCGTGCAGCGCGTGATGGGGCGGCCGCCGCGGATATCGTCGGTCGGCGCGGTCAGCGAGGAAACGCGCACGATCTTGATGCTCGCGGGCGGCGTGAAGCGCCGTTCAGCGAACTCTGCGGAAAGCCGCGATGGGTTTGTGGTTTCAATCACCACGGCTCTTTCGCGGACGTCGAGATCGAGATCCGCCTGGATGCCGCTCGCCTCGAGGAAGAGACGCACCTCCTCCTGCTGCGCCGTCAGCTCGGTGAGGGTCTCGGTGGCCGGCTTCACCGCGATCACCGAGGCCAGGTCGCCCTCGAGGTTGCGGGAGAAAAAGCGGCGCATGAACCGAGCGTCGGTTGAGAGCACCGTCACCGAGAATTTGGGCTCGTGGTCGATCCACAGGCCGCCAAAGGTGTCTTCGGCCTCGCGGGTGAGCAGCTCGTCCAGGGAGCCGACCTCGTGCTGCAGCGCGAGGCGCTTCTGAGCCTCCTCGAGGCCGACGTTGAACTGTTGCGCATAGGCCGCGGCGTCTCGCGACAGGGCCTCGGAGAAAGCGGCTTCGTCCTGCTTTTGAGCGAGCGCCGGGTGGGCGGTCGCCAGGAGCGCGCATAGAGCGAAGGGAGCTGTTTTTTTCACGTTGGATCCTCCAGCGCCAGTCCCTCGACTCCACCGGACGGCCGCAGGGGTTCGGAGGCTTCCGCGGCTCGGCGGCGGAAGTCGGACGGGAAAGGCGGATGTAACGGGAGCGGCGGCGCGCCGGTCCCGCTGCTCAACGCGGGAACCGCGACCCCGCGGGATCACGGTTCTATTGGGCGCTCGCTTTTGAGGACTCCGCCGCGAGTCGCGCTATCCGAAGAAGTCGTCCCACGCGCTTCCGATGATGCCCGAGAAAGAGGTCGACTCGGGTCTCGCCAATCCCAGGAGACCGCCGCCGAGCGTGAGGATGGCGAAGAATTTGAGAATCGACGTGTCGGCCCCCGTGATCAGGATCACCACCGTCGCCGCGCAGGCCACCAGGAATCCGAGCACGAGGCCTGAGAAGCAGCCGTAGCCGCGCCGGAACGCCGAGTCCGCCACGGCCGGCCCGTCGTAGAGGATCGCGTCCTCGAGGGCTTCCTGAACTCCATCGGGCCTGGAGGACGAAGGCTCGCCGTACTCTTCCTCGAAGCTCTTCGTGCGCAGGTCCGTGGCGGGCGGCGGCGGCGGAGGAGGCTTGGGGATCGGAGGGGGCTCAGTCATCGTCGATTTTCCTTTGCGGGACGATCGCCAGCGGCGTGCGTCGGGTTGGGCTGGGCCGGGCGAGGCCGTCGAGCGCGACGAGGCCGAAGCGGCTCGGCACGTGAAAGTCCGGCGGATCGGCGTAGGTTGGCGACCAGGCCGAGTATTCGTCGCTCTCGCCGCCGCCGGCCGGACCGGCGGGGCGCTCCACCCGGTAGAAGTTTGCAAACCACAGACCCGGGAGGCCCTCCTCGAGTTCCAGGCCCCGCCACGGCAGCTCGAGGGTCGCCCACCAATCGTCGCCTTGGCCGGTGCGTCCGACCCGCCACCTGATGCCGGGCCAATTCCACTCCGCGTCGACCCGCATCGTCGCGCGGTCGCCGTCGGGATTGTGCACCCGGGCGTCGAAGAGAGCGCCCAGGGGGTTGACCTCAAGCTCCACGTAAGACGCCGGCCCGCGGCCGGCCTGGGCGCCGCCGTCCGCGGGCGCCGGCGCGAGAAACGCCTCGACCACCTCCTCCCGCCACAGCGGGTCGTCCCGGCCTTCGAGCGTCGCCCAGGCCCTCTCGTCGCGGCAGTCGAAGCGCACGTGGAGCGCCCGCGGGCTCCACGCGAGCGATACGGTGGTTGGCCACCGCGGGCGGCCGCCGTCCACGCTGCGGACGAGGGGCCTCGAGAGCCAGCCGGAGCTCATTTCTTCTCCGGAGCTCCTCGCCTCTCCGGGCGCGCTCGTGCCGGAGCCCGCTCGGCATCCGAGGGGCTGCGGTCGCCAACGCCTGACGGGCGAACGACCGCCGGTGGCTCGAGGAGGCGCACGGTAGGTCCTGGCGGGCAGGCTGGGGGATCAGGAAGAGCCGTTGAGGCCATGAAGTCTCCTCGTCCACTCGGTTCGAGAGTTCTCGGGGAGGAGCCGAGAGTATGCCCGAGAGAGCTGGCGCTCTGCGCCGCCAACTCTGTTGGCGGTGCGCCTACATCCTCGGCGCCACTCCCTAAGGGCTTCACCGCACTTGAGGCAGGGATCTCGATTCGAATAGGGGCCGGGAGTCCGCAGAAAACGCGGATAAATCTTCCCATATTGGGTTCTAGAGGTGAAATCTCTCTAAAAAGAGAGGCTAAACACTCCTTGACGTTTGCGCCTGGCACACGTCGTGCTCTGGCCGGGTGCACACACAAAAACACGCCTTGGCGCGACTTCAAAGTCGGCGCCGGACCCGCGCGTCAAGCCGGCTGGGTGCCGGGAGACGTGCGTGCATCAGGAGGACCTCTCTGTGTCTTATCGTGCTTTTCGCGGCTTCGTCTTCAGTCTGATTTTTCTCTTCTGCCTAGGCTCCGCCGGAGCGCCGTCTTGGGGCGCCGTCGGAGAGATCCGCGGCAGCTTCGGCGTCGATCCCGGCGGCTCGGCGGTCTACGCCATTCCCGTGCGGGTGCCCCCGGGGACCGGAGGCATGCAGCCTCGCCTGACCCTTGTGTACGAGAGCGGCGTGCCGGACGGGCCGATGGGCGTCGGCTGGCGCATCGAGGGCCTCGAGCGCATCGATCGCTGTCGCCCGACCGCGGCTCAGGACGGGGTGAGCGGCCCCATCGACTTCTCGTCTCGCGATCGGTTCTGTCTCGATGGCGAGCGGCTGGTGGCGATTTCCGGGGCCTACGGGGCCTCCGGCACGGTTTACCACACGGAGCGCGAGAGCCATATCCGCGTGACGTCTCGCGGCAGCTGCGGCGCCGGCCCGTGCTGGTTTGAGCTGGTGCGGAAGGACGGCACCGTGCTCGAGCTGGGCCGCTCTTTAAGCTCCCGCATCCTGGCCGAAGGCCGAGGCGACGTGCGGGTTTGGGCGGTGGACTCCCACCGGGACCCGCGCGGAAATCGGCTTCGGGTGGAGTATTTACAGGAGTTCGGAGCCTTCTATCCGCGCACCATTCACTACACCGAGAACGCGGGGCTGGCGGCCACCCGGCGCGTGGATTTCCGCTATCGGGGCCGCTTCTCCGGAACCCTCAGGTTCGATCAGGGATCGGCGGTTCGCCTGGGGCAAATCCTGTCCTCGATCGAGACTTTCGTCGGCGGAGCCCGCGTCAAGGAATACCGCTTCGAATACGACGATCTGGCCGGGCTGCGCGCGCCTCGGCTCGAGCGCGTTTCGGAATGTGACGGCAGCGGCGACTGCCTGCCCGCGACCCATTTTGGGTGGCAGGCCTGGCCTGAAAGGACTGCCGTTTATGGCTTCAGCTCCGCTCCGGGTTTCGACGTCGGCGGGGAGGACGGGCTGCGAGCCTTTGCCGACGTAGACGGGGACGGCCGGGCCGACTTCTGCCGCGAGCTCGGGCCTCCAGACTCGCGCTACCTCTCGTGCGCCCTGGCCGGAGCGAGCGGATTCCAGGGCGCCGAGCTGACCTCGGCGCTGGGGCAGCGCTTCGATTTTGGCTATCCGGATCGGCCCCGCGGCTTCCACGACGTGGACGGTGACGGTCGAGCCGACTATTGCCGAATCGTCGGCAATTCGCCGAGCGAGTTTCTCTCCTGCGCCCTGGCCAGCGAGGCTGGATTCGGCCTCTACGACTTCAGCTCGCCGCCGGGTCTCGGCCTCGGCTTTGGCGGCTCCCTGCCGAGGGCGTTCACGGACGTGAACGGGGACGGCCGAACCGACTTCTGCCGGGCCGCCGGAGATCCGGGCTCACCCGCTCTAGCCTGCGCGCTGGCGGGCGACTCGGGCTTTGAAGGCGCCGAGGTGCGGTCGGCCGCGGGTTTCGACTTCGGCTACCCGAACCTGCCGCGGGCCTTTGTGGACGTCAACGGCGACGGCCGCTCGGATTTTTGCCGCGCCGTGGGCAACTGGCCCTATCCCTTTCTCTCCTGCGCCCTCTCTCGAGGCGACGGCTTCGTGACCTACGGCTTCAACTCCGCCCCGGGCTTCAAGTGGGGCCACGGCGACAAGCCTTGGCAGTTTGCCGACGTCAACGGCGACGGCAGGATGGACTACTGCCGCGGGCTGGGCGCCTCGCCGAACGTCTACCTCTCCTGCGCCCTCGCTTTGGGGAGCGGTTTTGGCAGCGAGGACTACATCTCGGATCCGACGACGCCGTTCGATTTCGGCGCTCCCGATCGGCCGCGGGCCCTGGTCGATATGGACGGTGACCGGCGGGCGGACTACTGCCGATTCGTCGGCACCTCCAATCTCTATCTCTCGTGCGCCGTGGCGGGGCAGCGGGGCTTTGGCCACCACGACTTGATCTCCGATCCCGAGCAGCATTTCGACCCCGGCTATCCGTCGCCTCGGCCGCGGGCTTTCGTGCCGGTGGCCTCTGGCAGCGGGGCCAGCTTTTGCCGGGTGGTCGGCAATCCGCCGTCGCTGGTTCTCTCCTGCACTCGCCCGGATCCGCGGGGCGGCCGAGTGAAGAGCGTGCTGAACGGACTCGGGGAGAACCTCGAGATCGTCTACTCGACCCTCGATGATCCCGAGGTTCACCTGCCGGACTCGGCGGCGGTCTATCCCGCACGCGACGTGCGGGGAGGGGGGAGAGCCGTGGTTGCGGCCTACAGCCGATCCTGCGCCCTCTCCTCAGGCCCGGGGAGCTTCAGATACAGCTATCGCTACGTGTACTCCGGGGCCCGCACGACGCTGGACGGCCGGGGCTGGCAGGGCTTCCGGGAGGTCACCCGCATCGATCCCAACCTCGGCCTGGTGACGAAGAGCGAGCTTCTGCAGGAGTTTCCGTTCACCGGCATGACCGAGTCGACGTCGATTTGGTGCGATCCGATCTATGGCCAGGACCCCAAGTGCCCGTCGTTTGTCGCCGTGCGCCGCTCGACGCGCTCCTACGAGACGCGGACGCCTCGGCCGGGCGTGATCGAGGTTTTGCCCTCGGAGGTGCTGGACGAGGCGCTCGAGTACGGCCAGCCCGGCACGGCGACCCGGCGCTCCCTGGAGTATGACGCCTACGGCAACGCGGTCTTCGAGCGAACCCTCAGCAGCACACCGCGCATGAGCTTCGAGCTCTTCACCCACCGGCAGTTTTTCAGCGACCCGGGCCGCAATCGCTTTGGCTTCACGACCCGGGTGACGAAGAGCCGAGACGCTGAGGGCGGCGATGTCTTGACGCACACGGAGTGGGTTTATGACCCCGACTCCCTCAACGCGGTCGAGGTGGCTCGCTGGGACAGCAGCCGAGGTTCCTTCCTCAGAACGCGATTCGCCTACGATCTCTTCGGCAATCTTATCCGCCGCGTCGCTCCCGAGGGAGAGGCCGAGGAGCTGGTCTACGACCCGGTGCACCGGACCTTCCCGATCTCGGCCAGTTCCCAGGCAGGGCCCGGCCGTCCGGTGCTCACCAGCCGCTACGGCCACGATCCGCGCTTCGGCGTCGAAACTTCCAGAATCGACGCCAACGGTACCGTCCGCGTCGCGGAGTACGACGGCTTCGGGCGGCTCGAGCGGGTGAGTGGACCCCACCCCGAGACGGGCGAGGAGCGGGCGCTCATGATCCAGACTTGGCGCCACGAGGCGGGCCTTACGGTCCGCGAGACCCACCGGCGCGAGAGCTGGGACGGCGATCGATGGTCGATCCGGCAGGAGCACCTCGACAGCTTGAGAAGGCCGATTCTCA
>JBCCLG010000245.1:0-7348 GCA_039027015.1 Acidobacteriota bacterium
CGGGGCGCTCGCCACGTCCTGGCAGCTTCCCGCCGATCGAGTGGCGGAGGCCGATCTGCGGCGCGAGCGCAGCGGCGAGCAGCGCGCCCTTCTCTTTGACGACGCCTTCTCCGTTCTCGAGCGCGGCCGCCCGGCGCAGGCCGAGCTGCCGCCCCTGCGCGAAGGCGAGCTGGTGCTGCTCTACCATCCCCTCGGCGACGGCTGGGTCGGCTTTGCGGCCGATGCTTCGGGCGTCAGGGCTCGGCGTCTCGGCAGAATCGACCTCGCGGCCGACGGTGCCGCCCTCGCCGCCGGGCTGCTCGAGCCCTTCCGCGACGCGCTGGAGTCGCCGGCGCGGCTGCGAATTCTCGCTCACGGCGCCCTCGAGGAGGTCGATTTTCACGCGCTGCCCTGGGGGAGCAGCGTGCTTCTTGCCGATCGCGAGGTGATCTACGGCCTCGACATGCCGGCTCTCGAAAGCTCCGGTCGCTCGCGCTCAGGCGTGGCCACGGCCCTGGTGGTTGCCGATCCCACGGTCACGCTCGTGGGAGCCAGCGAGCTCGAGGTGCCGCGCATCGGGAGCCTGCTGGGCGAATCGCCCTCCTGGCGGGTGGAGACTCTCGAGGGGCCGACCGCGAGCCGGCTGCGATCGCGCCTCGACGGTCCCGATCTCTTCCACTTTGCCGGCCACGCCGTCTTGCGAGGGCGCACCGAGAGCTATCTGCAGCTGGCGGAGAGATCGCGCCTCGCGCTGGGCGAGGTTCTCACCCTGCCGCGCGTGCCCCCCGAGGTGGTGCTGAGCGCGTGCCGCGGCGCGGGACCCGAAAGCGGGGAGGAGGGAAGCGGCCTGAGCCTGGCGCAGGCTTTCCTGCTCGCAGGCTCCGAAACGGTGGTGGCGGCTGTGCGCCCGGTCGACGACGTGGCCACCGGTCGCCTGATGATCGGCCTCTACGAGCAGCGGCTTCGGCACCCGACGCTCGCCCAGGCGCTGCGCAGCGCCCAGCTCGAAGCTCGCGGGCAAGAGCCGGAAGGCGTGTGGTCGAGTTTTCGAGTGCTCGAGCGGTAGGAGCGCGGGCTCGGGGCTTCACGGCCTGCTCTCTGTCAGCCTGCTTTCTGTCAGAAGAGGGAGGCTCGCGGCGAATGGGTTCTCGAGACCCGCGATTTCCGATTTCTTAGGAGACTCAAGATGCTCTGTCGCTTCCGAGACCTGTTGAGGTGCCTCGCTCGCTCCGTCCGCCGCTCGCGCTTCGCGGTCTGGAGCCTCCCGAACCCGCGCTGGGCGGTGGCTGGACCATTTTTCGTCGCCTTTCTCGCCGGCGCGAGCGGCGAGAGCCAGGCCGACGTCTATGTGGATTCGCCCGTGGATCCCTCGGCGGCCGAATACGGCTGGCAGTGGATCGGAGTTCGGCTCGACTCTACGGTCGGGTGCCCGTCGGTGCTCGGCACCCCGTGGCAGGTGAGCGAGCTCTTTCCCGGCAGCAGCGGCGCTCCTCTCAACACCTTCTGCCGCTACCGCTACATCGGCAGCGGACTCCCGGACCCAGGCCCCGTGCTGGCCTTGGTGCCCGGCAGCCTCGAGAGCGTGACCGCGGATCGGATGGTGGTGCACGGTCTCGGATCCCTGGGCGGCGGGCTGGCCAACCACCTCGCTTCTCTCTTCGATCGGCATGCCGGCCGCATCCACCTGCCCGTCGACTCATCGGCGGCGCGGCCTCGCCTGTCGATTCTCGACACCTCTCCGACCACCGGCATGAATCCCCAGGCGTTGCCCGATCACTCGCCTCACGGCCGTACTCTGCAGCGCTTCGCCGAGCACCTTTTGTGCACCTCAGGCCCTCAGGCCTGCGTCGCCGACATCAACAGCCGGCTGACGCTGGGCTACAGGAATTTTAGTTCCGAAGGTCCCGGCAAGCGGGACGCGGTGCAGGGCGGCTTCTACGGCACTATCAGCGACCTGGCGTTGGCGATCTGGGAGGAGGTCGTGCTGGCCGGGAAGCAGGACGTGAGGCTGGTGCTCAACCTCTCCGTCGGCTGGGATCCGATCTACGGCGGCCTCGAAATAGAGCCTATTGATATGCCGGAGGACGTTCGGGCGGTATATCACGCTCTGCTCGAGGCGGCGTGCTCAGGCGCCGTGGTGATCGCCGCCGCCGGCAACCGAACCGATCAGCATCGTCCGCACTCCGGTCCGCTCCTGCCCGCGGCATGGGCGGAGCGAATGGACTCCAGCGGCGCCTGCAGGGCTTCTGGGGGCAGCTCGAAGCGTCGCCTGCTCTACTCGGTCGGCGGCGTCCAGGCCAGCGGCGAGCCCCTGGCGAACGCTCGCCCCGGAAGCGCCAGCAGACTCGCCGCTTACGCCGATCACGCGACGGTTTCAAGCGGCGTCGACGGCTCGCCAGAGCTGCCGCTCACCGGCAGCTCTGTGGCCGCGCTGGTGGCTTCGGCCACCGCCGCCGCCGTGCTGCACTACCGCCCTAGCCTTGGCGTTGAAGCAGTGATGGACGGTCTTTATTACTCAGGCGACTCGCTGAGCCGCACCGCCGAGGTTTGCCAGGGCGCCACGTGCGACGTCAGATACATCTCGCTGTGCGAGGCCGTGACCGATGCCTGCAGCTCCTTCGTGCTTGAGCACTGTCCTACGAGCCTGCCGGCCTGCTTCGCGCGCCCGCTTGGCCCTGCCCTGATCGACAATCCCCTGTCCTTATTGGGCTCCTCGCCCGACCACTGGGTGGACGTCTCGGCCTTTGTCCCGACGCCCCTCCAGGACGTGTGCGGTAGCCATCAGCCGTCGGCCGGGGCTGGCCTGGAGCCCACCGAGCCGTGTCCGCATCGCCAGCGTCGGGGCTTCGGCCGTCAGCCGTGGACGCAGCCTCAGCCGAGCAGCGATCCATGCCCGAACTGCACGCTTTTTCCGGGCTCGGGCGGCATGGCTCTCGAGATCGACCCAAGCTTCGCCGGCATGGTCTCCAACGCCACGCTGGTCACCTGCCCCGACAGCCAGAATCCGAGCGCTTACAGCCTCGGGCCGCTGGAGCTAGAAGCGGGTGACCAGGTTTGGGTCCAGGGTCTGCCGACTCCGTCCTGTGGCTCGGCCTTTCTGAGCTTCACCGTCCACGAAGCCGACCACACGACCTCGGCGCTCGCGCCGGTCCTGATCGCCAAACCGTGAGGCTCGGGGCTGCGGCGCCCTGGATCTGTCGCCCGGCGCACGAGCGACAGATCCGAAGCCGCGAGTCAGGTAAAATACAAGCCACAGGAGATTCTGTCCGCCCGAAAGTCCAGAAATAAGGAAAACCATGAGCCCCATCCGACGCCACACCCGAACTTGCTCGAGCGAAGCCCATCCCGAATTTTCCAGGAAGGGCCTGCAGGCCACAGCCCGCCGAAAGCGGCCGCTCGTCCTCCTCGCGCTGCTCTGCGCCCTGGCGAGCGGCGGCCCTCTTCGGGCCGAGGAGGTCTGCCTCGGGCCCAGCGAGGTCCTGCTGAACGGGCTCTTCACCGCGCTGGAGGCGGTCCCAAGCGCGGTCTTCGCGGGTCAGTCCGATCATCTGGTGTCGATCGACACCGCGCAGAGCCTGACGCTCGGGCGATTGGACATAGGGAGCGTCATCAATCAGATCGAGATCCAGGGAGACGTGGCGTTTCTCGCGGCCGGGAACGGCGGCCTGGTGACCGTGGACATCTCCTCTCCGGAATCATTGACGCTGCTCGGGAGAGTGTCGACCGGCGGCGCTGCGTCTCGGCTGGCGGTCGAGGGCAACCGCGCCTACGTTCTGAATCGCTTCGTGACCGGCGTCGATGACGTTCGGGTGTTCGACATCTCAACCCCCGATCTCCCCACCGAGATCGGCTCCTTTTCGCGGGGGAGCCGGGATCTCCAGGTGGTGGGCACCACGGCCTATGTGCTCTCGACCTCCGGCTTCCGAATCCTCGACGTTTCAGACCTCAGCTCGATTTCCGAGATCGGGCATTGGCCCGCCGGCATCAGCTCGCCCCTCGTGGGTCTGCTGGTCCAGGGAGATCGAGCCTACGTCGGCGTCGACCCGGGCGTGGTGGCGCTCGACATCTCAGATCCCACGACGCCCCAGGAGATCGGCCGTCAGGCGCAGCTTTTTGGCCCCAGCCACTTCGCCGCCCTGGGCGACCGGCTCTACGTGGGCACGACCGGGAACTATCACGTGCTCGACACAGCCAGTCTGCCCGACCTGCCCATCGTCACTCGGGGAGAGACTCTCGACGCCACCGGCGTGAGCGGCATGTCGATCTTGGGCGACGTGCTCTATCTGAGCGGGCTGCACGTTCGCGGTCTCGACATCTCAAACCCCGACGAGATTCCGGAAGTGTCTTTCTTCGCGGCTCCCTTGGGAAGAACGCCGGTCGTGCTGGGGGAGACGCTCTATCTCGTTTTCGATCGGCTCCTGGCCTTTGACCTGGGCGCGCCAGGCGGCCCGCGGTTTCTGAACGCGGAAAGAGACCTCGGCCAGGTCTTTCTGGACGTCCAAGGGACCCGGGCAGTATCCGTGAAGTTCGCCCAGACCGGCTTCAGCGTCCTGACCGTTTTGGAGTTTGTTCCGGAGACCGGCGAGGCCACCGTTCTGGGCTCTTCGCTCTTTCCCGCCACCAGCCGGCCTCAAGATATCGAAATAGCGGGCACCGTGGCCTACGTGGCGGATAACTTCGAGCTCACGATCCTCGACTTCTCAGATCCCCAGGACATCCGCGTGCTGAGCTCCACGTCACTGTCCGCCAGCAGCTTCGATCTCGAGATCGAGGATGGCCTTCTCTTCGTCGAGGGACCTCTTGGGAGGGTGGAGACCTACGACGTCTCGAATCCCTCGGCGCCGGTAGAGATCGGCCCCGGCTATGAGCCCGCGGGGGTCGTCCGCGCCGTGGTGGCTCGCGGGGACGCACTCTTCCTCGGCACTGCTCTCGGGGTGGAGCTGGTGGACTATTCCGACGCCTCGGCTCCCTTACAGCGGAATCTATTCGCGACCGACGACCCCGTGCGTCACCTGAGCGCGGAAGGCACACGGCTCTTCGCCTCCAGTGGGGAGAACCTGAGCGTTTATGACATCTCGGATCCTCTCAACCCCATCCTGCTCCTCTCAGAGACGACGGCGGGAGACAGATGGGGATTCGTTCGCGTTTTCGACCAGCGGGTACTCGCCAGCAAGAACTCCGGCCTTCGCCTTTTTGCCACCTGCTCGATTTTTGGCGACGACTTCGAGTCGGGGGGCACGAGCCTCTGGTCCGCCAGCTCCCCCTGAGCCGACCCGGAATCCAGGAATAGACGACCGCGCCTCTTTCGGCGTATCACCGCCTGAAGGCATGGCGCCCGAGGGATCCCCGGCATCCTCAGAACAGGCATCGAATTTTGGGCCCGATCCGGGTCCCAAGGAGGCTGCATGAAGAACTCGCGGGGATTCAATCTGCTCGAGCTGGTGATCGCGGTGACGATCATCAGTCTGATCCTGCTGGTCGTGGTGCCCAACGTGCTCGACGCCCTCGACCGCGGGAAACGGAGCTCGACCCAGGCCGATATGCACGCGCTGGCCAAAGCTCTCGAGCGCTACGCCGCAGACCACCGCGGCTATCCGGAGGCCGTCTCGGTGGGCGATCTGCAGGGCGTGGTGGTGCCTCAATACCTCAAGTCGCTGCCCAGCCGCGACGGCTGGGGCCACCCGCTGATCTACGAGGTCCGCGACCGAGGCGCCGGCTACAGCCTGAGCTCGCCGGGCAAAGACGGCGTCTTCAACTCTCCCTCGGAGGGCGAGAAATTCAACGCCGACCTGATCATCGTGGACGGCGCCTTTGTGGAGTCCGAGGCCGCGGACGCCGCCGACGAGACCTAACCAAACATGGGGGCGTGGCCTCGCGGTCGGCCGCGGGCAGGGATCGAGAGACGGCGGCGGCCCGACCGCGCCGGCCGGGCTGCCGGATCTGCCTAGGGAACGGCGGCGGACCAAATGTCGGTATCTCCGGACTCGAAGCCGTCGGTGAAAATCGGCGGCTCCGAGAGGTCGATGATCTGGGTCGCCGCCAGCGCGTCGGCGCTGGAGTTGAAGCCGCCGAAGAGCAAGACCCGGTCGTCGTCGAGGAATCCGATAGAGGCCCCGGCCCGGGGCGCGAAGTTGCCCAAGAGCTGGAACGACGCCGTCGTGATCGGGCCGCCGCCGGCGGCCTCCGCGGCGAGCGTGGAAACGTCGACCAGCCAGAGATCGCCGAGGACGCCTAGTTGCGCGTCGAAGCCGCCGAAGACCACGAGGCGGTCTCCGCGCTGGGCGAAAGCGGCGTCGGAGCGAAACGGCGGAAGGCCGGGGCCCTGGGGAAACGGCACCGACACCACGGACGCCCCGCCGAGGCTCCGCCCGCCGGTGCCGTCGTCCACGAGCTGCAGCTCAAAACTGGGCATGAAGGTCTCGTCGAAGCCGAAGGCCAGGCCGAAGATATCGAGGAGGGGATCGAAGAAACCGATGCCTCGGATCGCCGCGACGTTGAGCGTAGTCACCTGCGTATAGGTGGATGAGTTCTTGTCAAAAGTGCGGGCCAGTCTTCCCGGTGGATTGCTGATGGAGTCCTGGCCGCCGCCGAGCAGAACCCTATTCGGCGAATCGACGTTCACGCCGCCGCTGATTCCATCGGGATGGGGATTATTAAGGTCGATCAGCTGGTTGATCGCGTCGAGAAAGATAAAAAGGGCCGGGTTGCTAAAGCCGAAAGGGTCAAACCCAGGGAAAAAGAGCGCGTTGCCGTCTAGGTCGGTCTCCAGGGTTCCCCGCTCCTGGCTTGGCAGGGCGCTGAGGCTCGTCAGCTCGGCCCACGCCCTCGCCTCGACGGAAAACTCCCAGAGATCGTTGAGGAAGACGTCGCCGCCGCGGACGGGCCCTGAGGCCGGAACGCGGCCGCCGGTCAGGAGCAGCCGGTCACCGAGGGAAACCATGGCTGCGTTGACCCGGGCCGGCGGCTCGATCAGGCCTTCCTCGGCGTCGAAGGCGTGGAGCGCCGGACCGAAGAAAGCGGCGACGGCCAAGGCGGTGGCCCAGCCGGCGCGGCCGAAGGGCAGGCGTTTATGGCGGAGCAGGCTATTGGTAGACATGGGGCTCTCCAAGGGTTCGCCACGCCTTGAGTGACGCGGCACCCCCAAGACGCGCGCTCGGCCAGAAAACCGGATCACATAAGGCCTGTGGTCCGCGTCGACTGGCGGCCTATCCGGGCAGAGAGAGAGAGAGAGAGAGAGGGAGGTAGGGGAGGTAGGGGAGGGAGAGAGAAAGGTATGATATTATTTGGGCGTCCATAATTCTTTTCTTTTCTTTTCTCCTTTTTCAGACTGCAATTCGCCTGATAATGAAATTGTTGTCATTCTTCAGGC
>JBCCLG010000246.1:0-7342 GCA_039027015.1 Acidobacteriota bacterium
ACGCCTCGAAGGACGGCGGCAGGCTCTGGCGCCAGATGGACGAGGGCGCAGCCCTGACCCGCGAGTTTTGGATCGATCCCGGCGACGAGAGGACGCTCGTCGGGATCGGCGGCGGCGAGATCCGGATCTCGAAGGACGGCGGACTGACGTGGGAGAATCGCGAGACCGGATTCCGGACGATCTGAACCTTCAGGCCGACGCCCAGCGGCTGGTTTGCCCTTTTCAGCGACGATGCGGGCACGCGGCGGCCCTATCGAAGCGACGATGAGGGCGTCTCGTGGCGGAGAATCGCCGTCGGCTCGCCGGCGGAGTCGGCGGGCGGAATGACCGTCGCCCCGGACGCGCGGGCTCTTGTGCTGTGGAGCCGCGGGAGAGTCTCTCTCTCCACTAACCGAGGCGAGACTTTCAGCGCCGTCTTCGAGCCTCCTCTGGGGAATAGCGTCGGGAACGTCACGATCCCGAAGGCGGCGCCCAATCGAATTCTCGTGTGGTCGAACGAAGGCGCGGTCTTCTTGAGCCGCGACGGCGGCCGGAGCTTTAGTCGCGGCGCCTTGCCCGGCGTGGCGGACCAGCGAGGCCTCGACGAGCAGCCCCTCTTCGCCGAAGGCGACGCTAACCGGATCTGGATCCGGGTGTGGAGCAGGGAATTCGGTGTCACGCGCGCGCGCCTGTTCCGCAGCGTCGACGGCGGTGCCTCCTGGACCTCGGTCGACGTCGACGGACTCGCGGGCCCCGGCCAAACGAGCCCGCCGGTCTTCGATGCCTGCAGCCCCTCCACCCTCTATGCGATCACTTCAGATCAGGAGTCCATCCTGCGCTCGCGGGACGCTGGCGTCACCTGGAGCCGGCTGACGCCGAGCTTCGAGGGAGGCCAAACGCCGGTTTTCCGGCAGCTCGCCAGCGCGAAGCAGGGCTGCCGACTGGTTGCCCTGACGACGGACGGCGTGATCGCCAGCCAAGACCAGGGCCTCAGCTGGCGGCCGAGCCGCCGCGGCATGCGCATGGGCTTTTTTGACCTTGTGGCCTACGACCTCAGCCAACCCGAGCGCGTTTTTGCCGCCAATTGGGGCCTCTTCCGCTCCGACGACGGCGGCAGCAACTTTCGCCGCCTCGACAACGCCCTGACCGGACGCCTGGTGACCCACCTCTTCGTTCACCCCGACGGCACGGTGCTCGTCGAGGCGTTCATCGACGGCCGAACTCGCTTTCTTCACAGCGGAGATGGCGGCGAGAGCTTTACCGAGGCGACTCTCAGTCCGCCGCTCGACGGCTGGATCGGACGGGGGGCGGCAGCTGTCAATCCCTCCAACCCCTCTCACGTCGTGGCCTACATCGACGGCCGGAATCTCTTCGCCGCGGTCATCGGCATGGAAAGCTTCGATTTCGGGCGCACGTGGTCGCAGCTTCCGATCTTTTCGACCGGCTCCCCCTTCCCCGCCAACTCGGTGGCCTTTGACCCCTCGGATCCTTCGCGACTGTGGGGCGCAGGGCGCTTCCAGTCCTTCCTCTCCGAGGACGGGGGCGCCTCCTGGACCGAAACCGGGGCGCCTCTTGAGTGGCTGAAGCTCCAGCCCGAAACCGGCCATCTATGGGGCGGCTCCTTTGGGAATCTTTACCGGTCGACGGACCGCGGGGCGAGCTGGGCTTTGGTCCAGGAGGTGTCTGCGGAGGCCGATCTTCGGGATATCGCCTTTGATCCCCGGGCTCCCGAGACCCTCCTCGTGGCCACCGACCGATCACGGGACGCATCGCCCCTTCTCCGCTCCACCGACGGCGGTCAGTCCTGGAGTTCCTGGAACGCCGCCGGGCCGTCGCTGACCTCGGCGGCACGCATCGAGCGGAATCCCGCCGATCCTGGCCGCGTGATCGTGGCCGGCGCCAACGGCATCCACTGGTTCTCCGAGGCCCCGCAGCCCGAATGCCCGAGCTACCGCGACCCGGCCCTGTGCGTGCAGAACGGCCGCTTTGAGGTCTCCATCGAATGGGAAGACTTCGAGGGGCGCCAGGGCCAGGGCCAGGTCGTGCCGCTTCAGACCAATGCGTCGGGTCTCTTGACCTTCTTCGACCCCGACAATTGGGAAGTGATGGTGAAGGTTCTCGACGCCTGCAGCTTCGAGGGCTATTACTGGGTGTTCAGCGCGGCGACCACGACCGTCGACTACGCCCTCCACGTGACGGACCGGGCCACCGGCCGCTTCCGCACCTACGCCAACTTCCTCGGCGAAAACGCCCCCGCCGTCACCGATACCCGGGCGTTCCCCTGCGACTCGGGCCCGGGCGCCTCCTGGAATAGCGAGTCCGCGAGCCTCGAGCACGACGCCCCTGCGCTCTCGCTCCCCTCGCTTCCCTCCGCCAACTGCGGCACGCCGGACAACCCCGCGCTGTGCCTCGGCGAGGACGGCCGCTTCCGGCTGAGCGTGCGCTGGAGAGATTTCGCCGGCAACACCGGCCCGGGCCTGCCGGTTGACGGATCGAGTCGCGATTCGGGACTCTTCACCTTCTTCGGCCCGTCGAATTGGGAAATGATGGTGAAAGTCCTCGATGGCTGCGCCGTTGACAGCCGGTACTGGATCTTCGGCGCCGCCACCACCAACGTGCAGTTCGATCTGGAGATCACCGATCAGCTGACCGGGACTCGCCGGGTCTACAGCAATCCCCTGGGACTCTCGGCTCCGGCCATCATCGACACCTCGAGCTTCGAGGGCTGCCCGTGACGTCCTGAGGATCGAGCGGATCGATTCCTCGAATGCTGGAGTGAAGCTCATTGGAATGGCTTAAAAGCGCCGCCCTTAAAGGACGGGGCGGCGCCTGCCTGGGATGGGGTTCATTCGCTAATGCCAGGGGCTCTGTCTCATTGGATCTGCACGCGCTCGATCTGGCTCCAGATCACGTTGTCCGCTTCGTCGTAGGTGAGGACTCCGAAGCCGACTTCAGAGCCCGCCAAGTCGAGGGGGACAATGCCGCTGTCGGTCCAGGTTCGATCCGCCGCAAAGAATCCGATGGAGAGGAGATCCCCAGCAATGGGCACGCCGTCGATCTCTAGGATCGTGAAATGGGCTTCTTTGGTGTTGTATCCGCCACAGGCGGTGAAGTTGATCCAGTCACCGGCCGCCACGGAGCTCTGGTCGACGTCGAGCGTGAGGTTGCCGACCTGGTAGGCGTAGGCGGCGCCGGCGCCCGGTGCCACCTCGTCTTCGGAAGGAGAACCCACGATGGCCCAATCCCCGTCGATGTCCAGCCTATAGCCGAACTGGTCGTAGTTCTGAAGGTCGGAAGCCTCGAGTTTAGCGCGCTCGCTCCAGGTCCCGCCGAGGCGGGTGAAGAGGTAGGCGGCGCCTGAAAGATTGCCCGGGTCATCGTCTAAGGAACCGGCGAGGATGTGGTCTCCGGAGATGGCGACGTCAATGCCGAGGCGGTCGTAAGGCTGCGCATCGCTCGCCATGAGTTCGGCTTCTAGACTCCAGTTCGCTCCCAAGGAGGAAAGCTCGTAAACGAAGGCGGTTCCCCGGCCCTGATTCAGCGGATCGGCCCATTGGGCACCGACGACGGCACGATGTCCCGAAATATCCACCGCGCCTCCGAAGCGCTCACCGCCGGCCAGGCTACCCGGCACCAGCTTCTGGTATTGACTCCAGACGCCTCCGCTCTTGGAAAAGATGTAGGCGGAGCCTGCGTTTGACGCGGCGTCGTTGTCCTCCCAGGCGCCGACGATGATGAATCCATCTGTGATGGCGACGTCATAGCCGAAGAAGGCGTCTTCGGAGGGATCCAACTGAGGCAGGGTGCCGGTGAAGGCCCAAGTGAGGCCCGTATCTTCGTAGACGGAGACCTGGCCCGCGCCGTCGTGATTATCAACCTCGCGACCGTCGGCACCAACGAGCACGGTATTCCCATGAACGGCGACCGAGATGCCGAAGCGGTCTCTGCCCTCGGGGGCGCCGTGGGTCAGCTTGACCTCCTCGACCCAATCGCTCCCGTTATAGCGAAAAATATAGGCGGCACCGGTGACGATGGTGCCGTCCGGATGGTGCTCGAGGCTGCCGACCACGATCACGTCTTGGTGAATCGCCACCGAGGTGCCGAAGAGGCCCGAAGCGCTCGGAGTGCTCGGCTCGAGCTTCTGATCCTGGACCCACTGGGCGCCGTCATAAACGTAGACGTAAGCCGAGCCCGCGTTGTCGAAGCCGTCGCGAGGGGCGCCGAGAACGGCAACACCGTCATGAACGGCCACGGCCTTGCCCAGATTGTCGTTCCTGGCGCCGTCAAGGGCCGTCAGCTTGCTGTGCTCGTACGGAAGGCATAGGGCGCCGGCGGCGGAGGTGAAGAGAGAGGTGATGAGGAGAAGTGCGGCGGTCAGGTACCGGAGCCTTACCGAGCCAAGGAACGGATGCGACGTGGAATATCGACGAGACGTGGTCACTCGAATAGACATGTGTATGCCCTCTTTTTAAAAGTTTGAGCTTGAGCGGCGGATATCGCTGCTCACGTGCCTAACTCGCACACCGGCGCACTTCTCCCTCACGCCAGCGATAACTATTTCGATCGCTAGCCTGGACCCCTCGATCAACGCGTCAGCCTCGCCCCATTCCGGTTCCTGCAAAAACGCCGATCGGCATGAAAAATGTCCAGATCTCGGTCAATTCTGCGCAGGGAAAGATACAGCAGGTTCAAGGCGTCGCCCCCTCATTACGTCTTCCTGCGCTCCAGGAAAATCCCCGGCAACGCACCACCTCCCACAGCCACCTGAGGACCTTCGATGCGCTCTTCAACCCTTCTCTCCCTCGCCTTCGCGTGTTCCCTTCCGCTGCTGTCTCCCGTCCCTTGCTCTGCCGGCGACGAAACGACGATCTCCGGCCGAGTGTGGGAGGACGAAGACAGAAACGGCATCGACGATGATGGAACCAGCGTCGCTGGTGTCACGGTCGTGCTCCAGACCCCGGCCGGGGTCGCCGTCGAATCCACGACCACCGGCGCGCTCGGCGAGTACTCGTTCACGACACTGGCCTCGGGTCCCCATGTGCTGCGTATTTTTCCGCCCGCCGGCTTCTTGCTGACGTTTCCGGACGCCGGCCCGGATTTCGAAGACAGCGACTTCGATCGAACCACCGGCAGCGTCGAGCTGGAGCTCATCGGAGGCTCGATCGACGATATGGATGCCGGTGTTGACGAAAGAGACGATCTCGATTTCCCGGCGGGCACAGTAAATTTCGGCGAAGTGGCGACCACCGGCGGGGGTGCCGGCGTGCGCTTGCCCGTCGAGCTGGCCAATCTTGGCGAGAGCGCGGCCGAGGTCGATGATCTGAGATTGACTGAAACCGACACCTGGAGCTGGTCTTTTGGCACCTGTTCCTCCCCGCCGTTTGTCCTGGCCGCCGGCGGCAGCTGCCAGCTGGAGCTCACCGCAACGCCTGCCAGCACTTCTCTTTTCACCCTCGTCGTCAGAGGCGGGACGAGCTGGAATCTGAGTTCGAGCACCCTGGGAAGAGCGCAAGTGCAGGGAGTCAGGATCCGATTTGTCGATGCTGAGGCGACGACCGGCGCGAACAATGGCTCGAGCTGGATGGACGCCTACAACAGCCTCGCTGACGCCCTCGCCGTCCTAGACCCCAACGAGAAGCTCTGGCTGCGTTCGGGGATCTATCCCGCCGCCGGCGGTCCGTTCAGCGCCAGCACCAGGGTTCGTTTGGCCGGAGGTTTCGCCGGCACCGAGTCGGGCCTTATCGAGCGCAACCTCGAGGTCAATGCCCCGACCGTGCTGAGCGGTGACATCGGCGGCGACGATGTGGATCCAGACGGCGATGGATTGATCGCATCGCCGGCGGATATCCGCGGCCAGAACGCCGAGCGCATCCTCGAGGCGACGCAGGGTCTGGAGCTGGACGGCGTCGTCGTCAGCGCGGCGGACGGCGCTCTCGACGGAGCGGCGATCATGGCGACCGGCGTCATGACGCTCGAAGGCGTGCTCATCGTCGGCAACCGCGGTGCTTCGGCCGTTTGGAAGGACGGCAGCGGGGGCAGGATTCTCGACACCGGGTTCGAGAACAATATCGGCACGGCACTCGTCTTCTCTTCGCCGTCCAACGCGTTCGTCACCTCGAGTCGATTCATTGGCAACCGCAGCGATTCTCTCGGCGGCGCCATCCGTGCCCTCGACGCCACCAGTACGGAAGGTGGCTTTAGCCTCCAGCTGCGGAGCGTGCTGGCTGTCGGTAACAGTGCGGCGGCCGGCGGCGCTATCTACTTCGATGCCGAGGAGATTGCGACGCGCGGCGGTTGTTTGACAGGCCGAGGCGACGAGGCCCGGGGCGGCGGGGGCTGCGAGGAGGTCAGCGGTCGACTGGGGATCAGTCGTTCGACTTTCGCCGGCAACTCAGCGACCGGCGACGGCGGAGCCCTCTGGCTCGATCTGGCGGACCTGCAGAATCCGCTCGCCGAGAGCATCTTCTGGCGCAATTCCGACGCCAGCGGAACCGCGACCTCCTCGGCCGTCGTGCACTACGACGACGCGTTTCAAGCCCTCTTCGAATCGAGCGACGTGGAGGCCAGCGGTGGCAGCGGCAGCTGGAACGCCGCATTCGGGATCGACGGAGGCGGGAACCTGGACCTCGACCCGCTCTTCGTCAACGACGTGTCGTCGCCACTATCGCTCGCCGAAGGTGCCGACTATCGCCTGTGGGCGTCATCGCCCGTCCTCGATCTCGGCTCCACGACTCCCGACGAAACGACCGACGCCGCCGGCAACGCCCGCGTCGAAGGGCCGGCCGCCGACCTCGGCGCCCTCGAAGGCGCCGTCGCCGGCATCTACGGACGGGTCTGGCGAGACGTCAACGGTGACGGCACGCAGGATGCAGATGAGCCGGGCTGGGCCAACGTCGCTGTCGCGATCGCGTCACCGATCACCCTCCAGACCTCCACCGACGGCAACGGCAACTTTCGCTTCGCCGACCTGCCCGCGGGCACCTACTCCGTCAGCCTGGTGCTTCCCGACGGTTTCGAGGCCAGCCCGCGCGATCAAGGCGACGACGCGATCGACAGTGATTTCGATCAGTTCAGCATCGATGTGCCGGTGAGCAACGACAGCACGGACATCGACAGCGGCCTGGTTTTCACTGGCCTCTTCGTGGACGATTTCGAGTCGGGGAACACCTCCGCCTGGGCCCTCCAGTCACCCTAGTGTCTTGTGCGGATAGTTCGCGACATCCGAGAGCGCTCTGGCGCGCGCTCCGCAAGGCGCGCCGACGCAGGGATAGCGGGGCTATCTCGAGGAGGCGCCACGAAGCGGAGCGCGATGCCCGGGTGCTCGAAATGTAGACGAACAATCCGCACAAGACACTAGGGTGAC
>JBCCLG010000247.1:0-7316 GCA_039027015.1 Acidobacteriota bacterium
CGCCTGCACATCGATCTTCTGGCCATCGTCAAGCAGAAGACCCGCGGCAACCTTTCAGGCCAGGAGCAGGCCATGCTCGATGACGCCCTCTACCAGCTGCGCATGGCCTTCGTCGAAGTCGGGGGCTGAGCTTCTGCCCGCGGAGACCCTGACCGTCGTGACGCTTCTGGCGGCGGCGCTTCTCACCGCCGCGAGGGGGCTTCGCGTCGCCGCGGCGTCCGCCCGCGTTTGGGGCGGGCCAGCCGTCTGCGCTCTGGCCCTACTTCTCGGCGCCCTGGGCCCCGCGGCCCCCGCCGCCGCCAGCGGCAGCACCGAGCTCGGCGGGCTCGATCTCAAGGCGCCGGTGCGCCATCAGCTCTTCCGGCTGCAGCAGGCGTGGCAGGGCTGGAATAAGGCCTTCCTGGAAGATGACTCCGAGGCCGCCGCCACCGAGCTGGAGCAGATGCTGGTCATCGCCCGCTTCCTCAGCATGGATCGGCTGCCCGATCTCTCGAACGCCGCCGCCGCGATGGCCATCCGCGAGGCGCAGGCCGGCCGCCACTCCAGAGCGCGAGAGGCTCTGCAGGCGGCTCGACAGCTCGACCCGGAGCGGCCGGAGAACGATTTTGCGGCGGCCGAGCTGCGGCGCAGCAAGGGCGATTATCTGGGCGCCCTCGCGGCCTCATCCCAGGGCTACCTGCAGCTGCTCAAGATGCCGATCGAGCGCTCCCTATGGCTGCACAATGCGCTGCTGTGGGGCCTCTACACGGCTCTTCTGGCGGCCGCCGTCTTCGTCGGCGTGCTGATGCTGGTGAACGGTCGGCGGCTGTTCTACGACTTCTCACGCCTCTATTCGCCGCCCCTCCCCGGACCCGCCGCCGACGCCGTAACCCTGCTGCTCCTGGTGTGGCCGGCGCTTCTGCCCTCGGGCTTCCTGTGGCTCGGCCTGTACTGGTCGATCCTGCTGTGGAGCTACGCGTCGCGCAGCACCCGGGTCATGCTGATCTTCGGCTGGCTGCTGCTCGGCATCACGCCCAGCCTGCTCGGTTTTCAGCAGCGCTCGACCCGGGTCGCCATGGTGCCCGCCGCGCGCCTGGTGGAGAACCTCGCACAGGGCCGGCTCTACGGCGCTATCTTCTCGGATCTTGAGGTGCTGCGCTCCCTGGTGCCCGACAGCGACGTGGTCGACGAGATCGTGGCCGACCTGCACCGCAGGCTGGGTCAGTGGGACTACGCCCGCGCTATTTACACCGAGCTGGCCCAGGATCCCGACCGTCCGCGGGAGCTGACCGCCGCGGCGTACTGCAATATCGGCGTCTACCACCATCAGCGCGGCGACTACCAAACCGCGGTCAACTACTTCGCCCGCGCCGCCGACGCCGACCCCAATCTGGCCGAGGCCTTCTTCAACCTCAGCCAGGCCTACGCCCAGCTCTTCGATTTCAGCCGCCAGCACGAGGCCATGGGCCTGGCCAAAGACATCGACCAGGAGCGGGTTGAGGCGTGGAATGAGGCGGCCGTGACCGCCGAGGAGAGCGCGGTGGCGGTGGACGGCGGCGTGCGCCGGGTCGAGGAGCTGCGCGAGCGTATTTCGGAGCTGTGGAAGACCCAGCCTCGCGAAGGCGGCCTGGCGGGCCTGTGGACCCGCTTCCAGGCCCTGTCGGTTTCTCTCGCGGCCCTGGCGCTCGCCCTGGCGGTGGCCCAGGTGCGCCAGCAGATCGGCTACTTCTCAGATCGCCTCGACCGCCAGCACCATTTCATGGCGGATAACCGGTGGTGCCGAGCCCTGCTGCCGGGCATGGCTTCGCTGCACCGCGACCGCGGCATTCTGGGCTATTTTGCGATCCTGGTGCCGGTGGGCCTGGTGACTCTGATGACCCTCGATTCGGTGGGCTATCGCCTGCCTCTGGCCCTCGGTCCGACGCCCTGGCTGACCACCGCTTTAGGCCTCGGCGGGCTGCTCTTGATCTTTCTGGCGCGCTTCGCCACCGCCCTGCGCGAGGAGGATTGATGAACCTCGACGGCGATCTCTCGCGCATCCGGCTGCCCAAGGTGCTCCTGGGCATCGGCGCCCAGAAGGGTACCGGCATCCTGACCGTGCAGGGCGAGGACGACATCGTGGCGGTGTCGTTTGTGGAGGGGGCCGTGGTCACGGCCGACGCCCTCAATCAAACCGTGGAAGACGGCCTGGGGCGCGTTCTCGAGAGCAAGGGCTGGCTGCACGCCAGCGAGTTCGAGCTCGCCCTCGGCGAGTATCAGGGCGGCTCCACCGGCAGCCTGGGCGAGTATTTGATCGAGCGCAGCATGATCGACCGCGGGCAGCTGCTCGAGGCGCTGCGCGAGCAGACCCTCGACTCCATGATGGATCTGCTCACCTGGAAGACCGGCGAGTTCAAGTTCTATTCGGGCGACGAGGTCTCCTACGAGGATGGCCTGCTGCCGATTTTGGTCGATGAGCTGCTGGTGGAAGCGATCGATCGGCTGGGCGAGAAGGTCGGGCTGGTCGGCTCGGTGCCGAGCGCCGCCTCGGCCTACCGCCAGGTGCCGCCGCGCGGGCAGGTCCAGGTCTTCGGTCGCGACGGCGACGGCATGACCGCGGGCATCTGGATCACCGAAGCCCAGGCGGACTTCCTCGCCCGGGTCGACGGCAAAAAAGCCGCCTCCGAGATCGCGCGAGAGCTGGGCCTGGGCAAGCATCCGCTGCAGTTCACCCTCTACTACCTGACCCAATACGACCTCATCGAAAGCTCGGGGCGGCGCACCCCCGCGCTGGGCCAGGCCGCGCCGCCGCCCTCCGGCGGCCTGCAGCAGCAGCAGCCGTCGCCGGCCGAGGCTCTCGGCCCGCCGCCGAGCGAGCCCGCGGAGCCCCTCTACTTCAGCGAGTCGCCCCAGGGCGCCGGGTCCGAGCTCGCCTCGCCCCTCGGCGACGCGATGCTCGACCCCGATCCCGACCCCAATCTCGGGACCGGCGAGCTGCGGGCGGAGATCTTCAGGCCGCCCGACGATCTGGAGGAGTCGCGCAGCCTTCGGCGCCAGTCCCGGGCCAGCGCCAACGCCCTTCTCGACTGGGCGGCGATCGCCCTCGCCGCGGCCCTCCTCATGGCGATCGGCCTCGCCCTCAGCCAGCGTCCGCTCGCCCTGCTTTTGCCCTTCCCTTGGCAGGATAAATCCCTCGCCACGGCCGAGCGCCAGGTGCGCGAAGCCCAGTACCGCCGCATCGATCGCGCGGCGCGCACCTATTTCCTGCTCGAGGCCCGCTATCCCGAGGAGCTGAGCGATCTCGAGGCGGCGGGCGCGCTCGACGAGCACGATCTCGAGGATCCCGCCGGCCACCTGATGAATTATTCGACGGACGGTGTGTCCTACAGCATCGCCCTGCAGCGCGACGGCCGGGAGATCGAGGGGCTGGGCACCACCGAGGGCATCACCGGCGACTTCTTCGTCGACCCCCAATTCCTGAGTTCGGCCGCCTCCGCCGAGGCGCCCCTGGTTCTGCTCGACTGACTCGGCGGCCTGCCGCGAGGCGGTGGCCTAGAGCCGAGGCTTGACTTCAGAGCGCGCGTTCTCGATAATTAACCGGTCGGTCAGTTAATGGTCTGACCGACCGACCCAAGCTCCGAAGCAACGACCCGAGCCAGCCCTATGCCGATCACTCTAGGTTCCCCAGGCGCTCCCCCGGAGTCCCCGTCCCAGGCGCGGTCTCCCGAAGACGCGCCGGACAGCCCCAAGAGAAGAGACCCCGAAGCGACCCGCCGCGCGATCCTCGACGCCGCGGAGAACCTCTTCGCCGATTTCGGCCCGGCCGCGACCTCTCTCGCCCGGGTGGCCAAGACCGCCGGCATCACCAAGAGCCTGATTCATCACCACTTCGGCTCCAAGGAAGAGCTGTGGCACGAGGTGCAGGGGCGCTACTTCCAGGAGTATTTCGAGAATCAGAAGGCCATGATCGAGGGGTCTGAATCGACCGCGGATCTGCTGCGCGACTCCCTGGTGGCCTACTTTGAATTCCTGCGCCTCAACCCCAAGAGCGTGAAGTTTCTCGCCTGGAGCTTCGCTATCAGCGACGAAAATCACTGCCCGACCGGCGAGGAAGAAGAGCTCTTCGAGCTGGGCATCGAAAAGATCAAAGAGTCGCAGGCCAAGGGGGAAATCCGCGACGACCTCGAGCCTTTTTTCATCATCAAAACCCTGATCGCCCTGCCGTTTCAGTGGTTTCTGACGCGCCAGGACACCCTCAGTCTGATCGACGACAGCGTCGAGGGCACTCGGCTCGACGAGATGTACCTGCACGACACCATCGAGCTCTTTCTCCACGGCGTTCGCCCCCGCGGGGCGTCCTGACGCCGAGCCTCCGCGCCGGAGGCTCAGAAAAAAATCGCGAAGATCGCAACTCCCGAAATCCGCTTTCGTATTTCTGACGATTCCATAATTGACCGGCCGGCCAGTTAATAAAAATTCCAGCCGGCCGAGCCAAGACCCTCAAGACATCGACCGAAAAGCTCCCTGAGCGACCCCATTGGAGATAGGACCGTGATGATCAAGAACCCCAAGGCCTGGATCGGGCTCGCCACTCTCGTCGGCGGGCTCTACCTTTCCGCGGCCTCCCAGCCCGAGACCTCCCAGCAGTCCGCCGACTCGAGCGCCAAGCGGGTGCGCACCGGAGAGGTCACCGTCTCGGCAGCAAACCGTGAGATGCGCTTCTCGGGCGTGACCCGAGCCGCCGAGCGGGCGCGTCTGTCCTTCGCGATCGACGGTCGTATCGTCGAGCGCAGCGTCGAGGTGGGAGATCGGGTGCGCGCGGGCCAGGCCATCGCCCGCCTGGACGATCGCGAGCTGCGCAACGCCCGCTCGGCGGCGCGCGGCGCCCTCTCGGAGCTGGTGGCGCGTCGCGAGCAGACCGCCCGCGACGTCGAGCGTGCCGAGAGCCTGCTGGCCAAGAAGGCGGCGACCGCGGAGGAGGTCGAGAAGACCCGCTCCGGCCTGACCGCCATCGCCGCCGCCGAGCAGGCCGCCGCCGCGCGTCTCGCCGAAGCCGAGCGGATGATGGGCGAAGCCCGCCTCGAGGCGCCCTTTGCCGGCACCGTGACAGAGGTCCATTTCGAGCCCGGGGAGGTCGTCAACCCGGGCGAGGCGGTGGTCCTGCTCTCCGGGGCCGGCGCCCTCGAGCTCGAGGTCGAGGTTCCCGAGAGCGTCGTGGCGCGCAACGGGCGCGGCGACCGGGTCTCGGTGCTGCTGCCGCGCGGTGGCGGCGGCGCCCAAGAGGCGACGGTGGTTTCGGTCGCGCGCGCGGCCTCGGGTCCCGGCAGCCTTTTCCCGGTGCGCGTCGAGCTGCCGTCGGGCGCCGCCGTGCCGGCGGGCGCCACGGCCGAGCTGCTGCTCACCCTGAGCGCTCAGCAGGCCCTCTCCCTGCCCGTGGAGGCGGTGATCGATCCGGGCGGACGCCGGCCGTCTGTTTTCCGGGTCGATTCCGGCAACAGGATCGAGAAGATCGCCGTGGAGGTCGGGTCGCTGCTCGGGGACCGCGTGGTCGTGCGCGGCGCGCTCGCCGCCGGCGACCGCGTGGTGATCGGCGGACAGCGCGGCCTGCTCGACGGCGAGCGGGTTGAGATCGTCTCCCACGAGTCCTCCTCCAGCGCCGGGGAAGGGGTGCGCTGATGGGCCTCTTAGACTCCCTGCTCTCCAGGCGCCGCCTGGTGCTGTCGACCACGGCGCTGCTGGCTTTCGCCGGCATCACCGCCTGGACCACCATGCCGCGCGAGGAGGATCCGCAGTTTCCGCGTCGCGACGGGCTGGTCATCACCGCGTTTCCCGGCGCCGACGCCCTGGTCGTCGAGCGCCTGGTGATCGAGCCGATCGAGGAGGCTCTCGCCGAGGTCGAGGCCATCGACTCGGTGGAGTCGACGGCGCGGGCCGGCGTCTCCATCCAGCGCATCACCTTCTTCGACACGATCTACGACACCGAGACGGCGTGGGACGAGGTGGAGGACGCCCTCGAGAAGGCCCAGCGCGACTTTCCGGAGGGGGTTTTGGAGCCCGACCTCGACGACGACCTGGTGTCCCAGGAGGCCGTGGTCTACGCCATCACGGGCTCCTCGGACCCCCTGGCGCTGGTGGCCGCGGCTGAGGATCTCAAGCGCGAGCTGCTCGCCGTGCGCAGCGTCAAGCAGGTCAACGTCCTGGCGGACCCGGGCGAGCAGGTTTTCGTCGAGTACGACGACGCCACCGCGCGGCGTCTGGGCCTCGATCCGGGCGCCCTGGGCCAGCAGCTCTCGAGCCGCAGCCTGATCGTGCCGGGGGGATCGATCCAGATCGGCGAGAAGACCGCGAGCCTGCGGCCGCAGACCGAGTTCCGCTCCCTAGAGGAGCTGCGCACCACGCCGATCACCCTACCCTCCGGGTCGACCGTGCCCCTCGAGGAGCTGGCCAGGGTGCGGCGCGGTCCGGAGGAGCCGCCCACCGAGCGCATGCGCTGGAACGGCGAGCCGGCGGTCGCGGTGGCCGTGGTGCCCCAGGACGGCCTCGACCGCGTGGCCTTCGGCGAGGAGATCCGCGAGCGGGTGGCCGGCGTGGTGGCCCGCGGCGCGGGCGAGCTGACCTATGAGGAGATGATCTTTCAGCCCGATTTGGTGAAGGCCCGCCTCGCCGAGCTGACCTCCTCTCTGCAGCTGGGCATCCTGATCGTCGCGGGCATTCTCTTCGTGATCATGGGGCTGCGCCTCGGCGCGGTGGTCGCCATGGTGGTGCCTCTGGTCGCCTTCGGGTCGATCGCGGTCTTCGCCGCGGGCGGCGGCATCCTCCATCAAATCTCGATCTCGGCTCTGGTGATCGCTCTCGGCATGCTGGTGGACAACGCCATCGTGGTGGCCGAGAACATCCAGTATCGGCTCGACGAGGGGGCGCCGCCCAAGCGCGCCGCCGTGGAGGCCGTCAAGGAGCTGGCTTTCCCGCTCGGTACGGCCACCGGCACGACCCTCGCGGCCTTCGTTCCGATGCTGATCTCGAAGGGCAACACCGCGGACTTCACCCGCACCATCCCGGTGATGATCATGCTCTCGCTCACCGTCAGCTACCTCTTCGCCATCGTGGTGACGCCGGTGCTCTCGCAGCTGCTGCTGCGCAGAAATGAGAAGGCGCAGGAGAACACGCGCACCCGGCGTCTGGCCCGGGCGATCGCCGGCGTGGCGGTGGGGCGCTCCGGCTGGGTGCTCGTCGGAGCCGTGCTGCTGCTCGGCTTCACCGTCTTCGCCTCGCAGTGGGTGGAGCAGAAGTTCTTTCCCCCGGCCGACAGGCAGACCCTCGTGATGGCCCTCGAGATGCCCGAGGGAACCAACCTCGAG
>JBCCLG010000248.1:0-7308 GCA_039027015.1 Acidobacteriota bacterium
CCCCGCGGCTCGCCAGGTCTTCATCGATCACCCGCAGCCTCTCCTCGGCGACCCGCAAATCGATGTAGGCGACCGCGGTTTCGGCCACCAGCGAAACGCGGGCGGCGTGGAGGCTGTCGATCTCGGCCTCGAGGTCCGCCTGGCTGGCCGCCAGGTTCAGCCGCTTCTCGCCGAAGAGATCGGCTTCCCAGGCGACGTCCAGATCGAGGGAGAAGCTGTCGACGCTCTGCCCGTCCTCGTCCAGCGGGTCGGTGCGCCCGCCGGTGGAGCCGGCGGTGATCGAAGGGCCGAGATCGCCCCGGGCCAGGCCGCGGCGAGCGCGCGCTTCCGCCACGCGGGCGACGGCGGTTTCGAGATCCACGCTGCCCTCGAGCGTGCGCTCCACGAGGGCGTCGAGGACCGGATCCTCGAGCTGACGCCACCACGAGGCGAGCTCGCCCGAGGTGGGCGCTGCGGCCGCGTCGACGCCTTGCCAGGCGTCGGGCACGGTGACGGTGGGGGTTCCGGTGTGGGGGGATATGGAGGTTCCGCTGGCGCAGCCCCATCCGCAGAGCGCGGCGAGCAGCGCGGCCGCCAGGGGCGGAGCTGGCTTTCGTTGTCTTGAAGTCGTGATCATGGCGAGTCGTCCTCGGTGGTTGGGGCGCCGTTTTCCGCCCCGGCTGGGTCAAAGCTCGGCGCCGAGCCCAGGCTACGGAGGGCGCGCGCTAGGTGCGGTTATGGCCGCGTAAATTCAGGTTAAGGTCTGAAAGGAAAGGAAAACATCGCCTTCCAGCGGGCGAAAAAGGCCTAACCTAGGGGCATGCCGAAGGTACTTTTGATCGACGACGACATCGAGCTCTGCGCCCTCCACCAGGAGGTGCTGGAGTCGGAGGACTTCGAGGTGTCCCTGGCCTATGACGGCGAGAGCGGCGCGGCGGCGGTCGTCGAGGGCCAGCCCGACATCGTGGTGCTCGACGTCATGATGCCGGGAATGGGCGGAGTGGAAACCCTGCGCCAGGTCCGCCGCACGAGCGACGTGCCCATCCTGATGCTCACCGCCCGCGGCGACGACGTCGACCGCATCGTCGGCCTCGAGCTGGGGGCGGACGATTACGTCACCAAGCCCTGCACGCCGCGGGAGCTGGTGGCCCGCCTGCGAGCCATCCTGCGCCGAGTGCAGGATACGGGTTCTCGGGACTCCGGCGGCGCCCTGCGCGCCGGCGCCCTCGAGGTCGATCCCGCGGCGCGCCGGGCCACGTGGCGCGGCGCCGTTCTCGAGCTGACCAGCACCGAGCTGAACATCCTCGAGCAGCTCGCGCGCCAGGCCGGAAGGGTCGTGTCGAAAGAGGAGCTTTCGGAGCGCGCCCTGGGCCGCAAGCTCACCCGCTATGACCGCAGCATCGACGTGCACCTGAGCCATCTGCGCGCCAAGCTCGGCGAGCTCGCGGACGGGCGCTCACCGATTCAAACGATTCGCGGCATCGGCTATCAGCTGGTCGCCGAGCCCGAGTGATGCGGCTTTTTTGGAAGATCCTCGGCGGCTATTTCCTGGCCTGGGCGCTGTTCAGCGCGGCCCTCTTCGGCGCCCTCATTCTCGATTCGCAAACCGAGTTCCTGCCGCGTTCGGGGGTGAGCCAGGCCCTGCCGTCGCGTCTTGGCGTGCAGATGGGCGCGGCCAACCTGCGTTCGGGGGGCGAAGAGGTTTTCCGGCGACTGGCCGAGAACTGGCGCCAGGGTAAGCCGCCTTACGTGGTCGATCCAGAGGGCCGCGAGCTGCTCGGCCGCGACCTGGATGCGGCCACCGTCGAGCTGGCGAGGTCCCTGGCGGTGGAAACGGAGCGGCCGGCGGTGGCCCAGCGCGTGCAGGCGCTCAGCGGCGTGCGCTACGTGGTCTTTTATCCCGACGGCGAAGGGCCCGCCGATCAGTCGCCGGCGCGCTGGTTCCTCGAGTGGCCGTGGCTGCTGGCGATCGTCTTCGCGATGGTGGGCCTGCTGCTCGCGGCCGGCCTCACCGCGAGCTGGGTTCGGCCCATCGCCGGCCTCGAGTCGGCCTTCGAGGCCCTGACCGAGAGCGGCGGCGGCGATCTCAAGGTCGAGGTCGATCCGAGCATCACGGGCCGGCGCGACGAAATCGGCGACCTGGGCCGCCACTTCGAGGCCATGGCCCGCCGGCTGGCCCGCTCGATCGGCGCCCAGCGTCAGCTGCTCCACGACGTCTCCCACGAGATCCGCTCGCCCCTCGCCCGCTTGAGCGTGGCCACGCACCTCGCCCGTCGCCGTCCCGATCGCCTCGAGGAGGCCCTCGACAGGATCGACAAGGAGGCCCGCCGGCTCGACGGCTTGATCGGTGAGGTCCTGACCCTGGCCCGTCTCGAGGACGCCGCCTCCCGGGCGGAGGATAGCGAAGCCGCCGAGGGCTCCCGGGCGCCCGCCGGCGCCTCGGGAGGCTCGGACTTCGAAGACTATTTCGATCTCGCCGAGCTGCTGCGGGTGATTCGCGATGACGTGGCCTTCGAGGCCGATGCGGTGGGCATCGAGGTCATTCTCCGCGTGCCCGAGGCGGCGGAGCCCGTGATCCGCGGCAACGCCGAGCTGCTGCACCGCGCCGTCGAGAACGTCGTGCGCAACGCGCTTCAGCACGCGAGGGGCGCCGGCGCCATCGAGATTCTGCTCGAGACGCCCGATTCAGGCGGATCCGGCGGAATCCTCCTTCGGGTGCGAAACCGAGGCTCGGGTCCGGCCGACCGGATCGAGGAGGAGATCCTCGCCACCCTCTTCGAGCCCTTTCGTCGCGGGCGTGAGTCCGCCGGCTTCGGCCTCGGCCTCGCCATCGCCCGCCGCGCGGTCGAGGCCCACGGGGGAGAAATTCAGGCGCTAGGTCTCGCCGAGGGGGGCATGGAGGTGCGGATCACCCTGCCCTCCGGCGCTCTCGGGATGGAGAGCCCGGATAAAATGTGCCGATGAATCCGGCCATGGCAAGGTTCCGAGCGGCGCTGGAGCTTCGCGAGACCACTATCGCGATGCAGCGCAGACTGCTGATTCGAGAGCATCCCGAGGACTCCGAGGAAGAGATCGACCGGCGGCTCTTCGAGTGGGTCACGCGTCCTGAGATCCAGCTCCCAACCCCGCCCGAGAATCCCTGATGAACAGATTCGAAGCGGCTCTTGAAGAAGTCGAGCGTAGCTTCGAGAAGATCGGTCGACCGTGGGCACTCGTGGGGGCCCTGGCAGTCGCTGCTCGAGCCGAGGCCCGAGCGACCCTGGATATCGATGTCGCGGTTGCTGTTGAAGACCCCGAGCAGGCCTCAGAGGTCGTCTCTAGCTTGAGGGTTATGGGCTACGCGTGGCAAAGCGAGGTCGGCGGCTTCATGACGAGCTTTCTCGTACCTGCAGGACCCGAGGCAGGGCTTCGGCTGGACGTGCTGTTCTCGTTGGCGGGAATCGAGGCGGAGGTCGCGAAACGTGCGGAACGCATCGAGATCCTCCCGGGTCTGGAGATTCCTGTGGCTTCCCTGGGCGACCTCATCGCCATGAAGCTCCTCGGCGCTGGCGAACCCGGTAGGGAGCATGACTGGCGCGATTTGAGGTCACTCGTTGCCCGCGCGAGCGACGAGGATCTTGAGGTGACTCTTGCCGCGATCGCCTCTCTGGGGATTCAGGGGCGAGCTTCAGCACATCAGCTCGAAGCTCGTCTCAGAAGCGTTCTCGAAGGCCGCGAGCCGGGCCTTAGCAGCCCGCGGTAGAAGTCAGCCGAACGCGAGCGCGCTCAGAACCTTTGGGTGAACCACAGGCGCAGCTCGGCGTCGGGGGTGGCGTCCGTCAGCCCGAGAAGGACGTTGGCGAAAACGCTGCTTCGCTCCTTCACGCGAAACGAGACCGCCGGCCTCAGCGCCTCGATATCGCGGGAAACCCTCTCAGGCGCGGTTCGCCGGGAAAGCCAGCACCTGATCGAGGCTCGAGGCGCCCACCGCCAGCATCACCAGACGGTCGACGCCGAGGGCGACCCCGGCGCAGGGCGGCAGGCCGGCCTCGAGGGCGGCCAGCAGGCGCTCGTCGACCGGCGGCGTCTCGAGGCCGCGCCGGCGGCGCTCGGCGAGATCGCCCTCGAAGCGTCGGCGCTGCTCGGCGGCGTCGGTCAGCTCGTGGAAGCCGTTGGCCAGCTCCACCCCCCGAACGTAAAGCTCAAAGCGCTCGGCCACCGGCGGGGAACCTGGACGCACCCGGGCCAGGGCCGCCTGGCTGGCGGGGTAGTCGTAGAGGAACACGGCGCCCGCCGCCTCGCCGCCGCCTCGCCCGAGCCGGGGCTCTACCCGCAGGCTCATCAGGGCGTGGAGCCAGTCGTCCACCGGCGAGCCGGCGTCGAGGCCGGCGATCTCGCCGAGCCCGCTGAGCGCGGCGGCCTCCGCCAGCTCGCCGGCGGTGGCGCCGTGGGGGTCGATCCCCACGTGCCTCAAAAAGGCTTCGCCGTAGGTGAGACGCTCGGCGGGCTCGCTCCCGAGCACCTCGCGCACCAGGGCGTCGACCTCGTCCATCAGGCGGTGGTGGTCCCAACCCGGGCGGTACCACTCGAGCATGGTGAACTCGGGGTTGTGGCGCGCGCCCAGCTCGCCGTCGCGCACCGCCTTCGCGATCTGGAAGATCGGTCCGCTGCCCGCCGCCAGAAGCCGCTTCATGGCGAACTCGGGCGAGGTTTGAAGGTAGAAGTCGCGCGGCTCGCCGCCGAGCTCGAGCCGGCAGGAGACGCTCTCGAGGTGTAGGTCGGTCACCGGCGAGCCGGCGAGCAGCGGGGTTTCCACCTCGAGCGCGCCGCGCGCCTCGAAAAAGGCGCGGACGGCGCGAATGACGGCCGCGCGGCGGCGCAGGCTGTCGAGGCTCGCCGCGGGGCGCCAGCTCACTCTTTGGAGCGCGACACGTACTCGCCGGTGCGGGTGTCCACCTTGAGCACCTCGTTCTCGGCGATGAAGAGAGGCACGCGGATCACGGCGCCGGTCTCGAGGGTCGCGGGCTTGCTGCCGCCGCTCGAGGTGTCGCCCTTGAGGCCCGGGTCGGTTTGGGTGACCTTGAGATGCACGAAGTTGGGGGCCGTCACCGAGATCGGGTTGCCGTTCCACAGGGTGACGTCGACGACGTCCTCTTCCTTGATCCACTTGGCGGCATCGGCCACGGCGGTTTTGTCGGCCTCGTGCTGCTCGTAGGTTTCGGGCACCATGAAATGCCAGCGCTCGCCGTCGTTATAGAGGTACTGCATCGACGTCTCCATGACGTCGGCGCCCTCGATGCTCTCGCCCGACTTGAAGGTCTTCTCGAGCACCCGGCCGTTGATCAGGTTGCGCAGCTTGACGCGGTTGAAGGCCTGGCCCTTGCCGGGCTTGACGAACTCGTTGTGGATGATCGAGCACGGCTGGCCGTCCAGCATCACTTTGAGTCCGGAGCGAAATTGATTGGTGCTGAACGTGGACATGCTGTCGTCTCGGGAAGGAGGAGGGTGGAGAAGGAAGTTAAGGGAGCGCGGCGCGAGGGGCGAGGGCTGCGGCGCTGCCGCCCGCGTCTTGTTGAATTGGCGGCCGCCGAAAGTTAACGTGGGCGCATGATAACCCGAACCCTCGACGCCGGGACAAGCCCACCAGCGGCCGGCTTCGGGCCTTCCCGAAGGCCCGCCAGGTGGCAGTCGCTGCTCTCCCAGGGCGTGTCGTCGGCCGAGGAGTTGCTCGACCTTCTGGGGCTCGATCCAGGCGCCGCGGACTGCAGCCCGAACCACTTCGGGTTCCCGATCAGGGTGCCGCGCTCCTTCGTCTCGAGAATGCGCCCGGGCGATCCCCGGGACCCCCTGCTGCTCCAGGTTCTCTCGCGCACGGCGGAGGGCGCGGAGGTCGACGGCTGGGTCGCCGAGCCCCTCGAGGAGGCTCGTTTCTCGCCGGTGCCGGGTCTGCTGCACAAATACCGCAGTCGGGTGCTGCTGGTGGCCACCGGCGCCTGCGCGATCCACTGCCGCTACTGCTTCCGGCGCCACTTCCCCTACGGCGAGCACGCCGCCGCCCGGTGGCAGCCCGCCCTCGACTACGTGGCCGGCCAGCCGTCGATCGAGGAGGTGATCCTCTCGGGCGGCGACCCCCTCTCCCTGCGCGACTCCAAGCTCGCCGATCTCGAGCAGCGCCTCTCCTCGATCCCCCACGTCAGCCGCCTGCGCATCCACACTCGGCTGCCGATCGTGCTGCCGGAGCGGGTCGATGAGGGGCTTCTGGCGTGGCTCGGCGGCAGCCGCCTGCAGACCGTGATGGTGGTGCACTGCAATCACCCAAACGAGATCGATCCGGCCGTGGCCGCCGCCCTCGGCCGCCTGCGCGACGCCGGGGTGATGCTGCTCAATCAAAGCGTTCTGCTGCGGGGCATCAACGACTCGTCCGCAATCTTGCGCGATCTCTCCGTAGCGCTATTCAAGGCCGGGGTCATGCCTTACTATCTTCACGTCATGGATCGCGTGGCTGGAGCCTCCCACTTCGACGTCCCCCGCTCCGCCGCCGAACATCTCATCCAGGAAATGCGCGCCACGTGTTCGGGATATCTGGTCCCGACCCTTGTTCGTGAAGAGCCTGGAGCTTTGTCCAAGACGCCCCTCGGTGCCTGATTTCACTTCTCTTTTGACCGCTCTACGGCGCCCCGCGCGCGGCTAGCCTCGTCCTTCGGGAGGGCGAGAGGACAGACGCCATTCGGCGAGCGTGCGCTCGCTGAATCCCCCTCAAGGCGCCGCCTACGGGCTCCGGCGCAGGAGTGGCGATGACGAGAATTTTCGAAGCAATCGATCGGGCCGACCACGGATTGGTCTGGCAGCTGGTGCAGTCGAGCAAGAGCGCGCTGGCCGGGGTGGATCCGGTCACCGGGTTAACGCCCCTGGCCCTGGCCGCCGAGCTGGGCCGCACCGAGTCGATCAGAACCCTGATCGAGGCCGGCGCGGATCTCGACCGCGGCGGCGTCAGCTCGCCCCTCGAGTCGGCGGTGGCCGAGGGCCACATCGAGATCGCGCGCATGCTGATAGAGGCCGGCGCCGACGTGAACCTCAAGGTCGGCGAGGGTTTCACGCCCCTGATGTCGGCGGCTTTTTTGGGCGATCTGGAGATCGCCCGCCTGCTCCTCGAGCGCGGCGCGCAGCCGCTGGCGCGCAATTTCGACGGCGAGACCGCCGTCGACCTGGCGCAGCAGGCCGGCTACGAGGAGCTTTCCCAGGTGATCGAGGGTTTTTCCCACGAGGAATATCGGGAGGAGCAGGAGCGCCGGGCCGCCGAGGAGCGGCGCAGGAGAGAAGAGGAGCTGCAGAAGAGGCGCGAGGAGCGCC
>JBCCLG010000249.1:0-7296 GCA_039027015.1 Acidobacteriota bacterium
CACTCATTGAGGGAATCCCAAAAACGTCGACCGCGCCAGGCCCAACACGCCCATAAATCGCTCGAAATCCACGACGACCCGGCGAAAAACGCCGGCCCCTGCAGCATCCACCAAGCTTTCAGCTACCAGAGACTGTCGAAGCCTAGATCTAGACCGTTTTTAGCTACACCTCACCCCACCGCTGACTCAAACCAGCGCCCAAAAAACTACTAGAGTATGACGGGTCGACCTAGCGGCCCGCGAAGGCTGGACTCACAAACGGCAGCCGAGGCGGGAACGAACCCTCCGGGAACTCTGCCGATCGATCACCCCCCGCGAGCTTCTCAGCAGCGACTCGGTAGGCCACCACGAACTCACGAAAGCCTTCGGTCAGCGCCTCTCGGACTCTGCGAGTCGCGGCATGAAAAAGCGGCTTCGGGGAACGAGCAAGCTTTCGCGGTCGATGCTGCGGATCTATGCTGAAAATCATTTGGACGCCCGCTGGCGCGGTTCCCTCTGCCCGGTGCCGGGCGAGGCTCTCCTTCTCAATATCCTCGAGGAGCCGAGCGATTTCCGATTGGAAGCTCTGCAGATCCGCCGACTCGAGGGCGGGGATTGGCTCAAGCTGAACCTCCTCGGGCGTCGTGAAGTCAGCCTCTCGGACTACCTCACCGCGGAGACGAGCGGCATGCATCCGAGTCCGGTGAATCCAACGGCCTTTCATAGCCTTGCCGGTGCGGAGCGGCTTTGCGGGATGGACACCCGGCCAATCCTCGGGCGCCATCACCAGGCCCTCTTTGACCCCCTGGCTCAGCAGGTAGCGAAGCCTCGAGATTTGGGCCGCTGGCTCGTCGCTGACCGGCACGGAGTGGTATCTCCCGTGCCACAGCGATCCTGGCCAGTCGTGGAGGCGACCAAGTTCTTTCGAGAGGTTGGTTTTGAGATGACACATAAAGCTCGCCATCACCTCGGCGGTCTCGAAGGAGGCGAGCATGTGCAGGTGGTTGGACATCACGGAGACCGCGTGGAGGCGGACTCCGGGGTTCTTCTGGCGCGCGCGGGCGAGGCACCCAACGATCAGGTCGTTGGCCTGCTGGGAGGGCCTCAGCAGGTAGCGTCCCTGGAGGGTTCGCTGGGTGATTTCGACCACGGCGCCCGGTCGGTGCAAAAAGCGTAGAGTTCGGGCCATACCCATATAAGAAGGAAACCGCGCGGACTTTCGCCATCTTGGCCAAGAAAATTTAGGCGCCCTGAGTGCCAGGCATCTGTTGGGAGAGGCCTCGGGCGAGCGTATAGACGGGGTGGTAGCATCCGCTGAATCTTTTTAACCCAAGCATTTCACGCTCCGGCCGACGCTTGCAGCGTCGGGCAGGACGAGAGAGGACGCGACCATGAGGCGCTGGGCTTCGACTGTCTTTATTTTGTATTGCCTTCTAACGTCCCCTGGCCTGGCCGCCGAGGACGCGCAAATCCGCGAGTGGATCCAGCAGCTGACTCTCGAAGAAAAAGCCTCTTTGGTCACCGGGCAGAGCCCCTGGGAGACCCTCGAGGTCCCTCGGCTCGGGATCCCCGCCGTGTGGATGGCCGACGGGCCCGTGGGTTTGCGCAAGAGCGAGGGCCTCGAGGTCTCAGAGAGCCTGCCGGCGACCTGTTTCCCCTCGTCGGCAGCCATGGCCGCGACCTTCGATCCGCTGCTCATCGAAGAAATGGCTTCAGGGATAGGCGAGGAAGCCCGATTTCGCGGCGTATCTCTGCTCCTGGCGCCGGGTCTCAACCTCAAACGCCACCCCCTGGGCGGCCGCAACTTTGAGTACTACAGTGAGGATCCCCTGCTCTCCGGCAAGATCGCCGGCGCGTTCGTGCGCGGCGTGCAGGCCGCCGGCGTCGGCGCGACGCTCAAGCATTTTGCCGTCAACAATCAGGAGCACCGCCGCATGACGATCGATGCCCGGGTGGATGAGCGCACTCTGCGGGAGCTCTACCTCCGAGGCTTCGAGATCGCGATCCGAGAAGCCCAGCCTCAGGCCGTGATGAGCGCCTACAACCGGGTCAACGGCGTGTATGCCTCTCAGCATCGGCGTCTGCTGACCGAGATCCTGCGGGACGAGTGGGGATTTGAAGGCCTGGTGGTCTCCGACTGGGGCGCCGTCGATGATCCCGTGGCGTCCGTGGCCGCGGGCCTGGACCTCGAAATGCCCGGGAATCCTCTGTCCGCGCGCCCGATTCTCGAGGCGCTCGAGGACGGATCGCTCTCGGAGACGGACCTCGACCGGGCCGTCTCCAAAGTCCTGCAGCTGGCCGTCCGCAGCCAGGCTCTTGCCGCTCGCGACGAGAAAGGCCCGGGGAACGACCCGGACGCGGCGCTGCGCACGGTCCATCAGGCCAACCACGATTTGGCTCGACGGGTCGCCGTCCAGTCGATGGTGCTTCTCGAGAATGACGGTTTCCTGCCCCTGAGCGCCTCAAGAGGCCGCAGAATCGGCGTGCTGGGTCGAGGGGCTTCGGCGCCGCGCATTCAAGGCGTCGGCAGCTCGCAGATCCGCACGACTCGCCTCGACGTCCCGAAGCTGGAGCTGGAGAAACGCGGCCCTCGGCATGGCCTGACCTTCGTCGCCTGGCAGGACGCCTACTCAGAAGATGGCCTTGAGGCTGAGCAGCGAGCGGAGCTGGAGGCTTTTCTCGCCGGGGTCGACCAGGTGGTGGTCTTCGCCGCCCAGACGGCTTCCCACGACGCCGAGGCTTGGGACCGCCCGTCGGTGGAGCTCGCCGCCGGCGATCGCGAAATCCTCGAAATAGTCCGGCGCAGCGCTCGTCCGTTCGCGGTCGTCGTCAATGGCGGCGCGTCGATCGCCCTCGAGGATCTCGGAGCCAATGCCCTGCTCTTCGGATGGCTTGGCGGCCAGGCCTTCGGCAGCGCGGCGGCGCAGGTGCTGCTCGGCGAAGAGTCGCCCGGCGGGCGGCTTTCCGAGACCTTCGCTCGCAGCGTCGACGCTCATCCGAGCGCGCTCAATTTCCCGGGCGGCCCGCGAGAGGTCCTCTACGGCGAGCGACACCAGGTGGGATACCGGTACTTCCAGGGCCAGCCGCATAGGGTCGCGTTCCCGTTTGGCCACGGCTTGTCCTACACGCGCTTCGACTATCGCGAGGCCCGCGCTCCGGAGCTTCTCCCCGACCTCGACGAGAGCTTCGACGTCAGCGTCGAGGTCGCCAACGTCGGTGAGCGGGACGGCTCGGAAACGGTCCAGGTCTATATTCGGCATCTCGATCCGGAGCTGGAGCGACCCGGCCTCGAACTCATCGGTTTCGCGAAGCAGGTTGTGCCGGCAGGCGAGAGCCGGCGTTTCGTAATCTCCATCGACCCCGACCGGCTGGCCTACTTCCACGACGGCCACAACAGATGGGTGATCGAGCCAGGGCGCTATGAGGTCTTCTTTGGCGCTTCATCCCAGGACATCCGCGCTTCCCGGAAGATCCTGGTCGAAGCCTCGACCCTGCCGAGGGAAGTGTTCACCGCCGAGCACATCATCGGCGACATCGCGGCCCAGGCCCGGGGCGCGGTGCTGATCGACTTCTTGCTCGCGAGCGTCGGCCAGACTCCGCTCTCAGAAGCGCCGCCGGACGATTTCTTCGCGGCTATTTTCAAGAACATGCCCTTTAAGAAGCTCTCAATGTTTTCGGGCGGCGCGATGTCTCCGGAAATGCTCGAGGAGCTGCTGCAGCTGGTAAACAGTGATCTCGAGCCCGCCCAGGTGGAAGCAGCGCTGCGTCAACGTGGAGGCAGCGACGACGGCTGAGGCCCTGACAGCAGACGGGGTACCGGAAGGCATCTGCTGGGAAAGCGCTCGGTCTCTCGAGCCAAAGACTCGATTGAGCGTTTAATCCACTCATCCGTGATCCTCTGCGGTCGCAATCCTCGCGTTCAGAGGTGAGCCCGGCAAGCAGCCGGCCCCCTCGGATCCGGTTTTCTTGTCAGGAGTTCCTGCGAGTCCACGGGCGCTTCTGAACCTTGCGGTTTTCTAAGCCGAGACAAGGCGAGAAGTGCCGGCCGACACCTTGAACGTTCTGGAGGTGACTTAATGCAGTCTTCAAATCGCTTTCTAATCGTCTTCTCATGTTTACTTCTCATGCTCGGTCTCACGCCTGCCTTCGCCCAATCCCTAGGCGGATCCGGTAACGGCGGCCTAGGCGGAGGTGGAGGCATCGGCGGAGGTGGAGGTATCGGCGGAGGCGGCGGCATCGGTGGAGAAGGCGACCCTTGTTTCGGGGGCAACCCGTTCTCCACCACCCCGTGCTGCGGTGACGGGATCTGTTCGCCTGGAGAAAACTGCTTGGAAGACTGCGCCTTTTGCGGCGACGGCGTATGCTCCAGCAACGAAGACTGCAGCAACTGCTCCGCGGACTGCGGCGGCTGCCCGGCCTGCGGCGACGGCATTTGCAACGGTTTTGAAACATGCGCCAACTGCTCGGACTGCTCCAGCTGCTTTCCGGCTGCGCTCCAGGCCTTTTACCGAGGTCACGAGACCGAGAATATCCTGACTGCTACATCCCAGGCGGGTACGTCCTGGGCGGGTAATTTCATCCTGAACAACTCTTCGCAGACGGAGAACAGTCCAGGTGCTGCCATTCTTAACGACCGCATGTTTCTTTTTCATCGCGGCAAAACCCAAGACTTCGTCTACTTCGCATGGAGTGAAGACGGGCAGACGTGGTCCGCCAATCGAAAGCTCGGTAACGGAGCGCGGACCGAATCGGGCGTGGCAGCGGTAACCTTTAACAATCGTATCTATGTGTTTCACAAAGGCAGAACCAGCAAGGCCCTCTGGGTGAGCTCGAGCAGCAGCGGCATGCTGTGGAATTCCCTCGACCATAAGAGAATCACGTCCGAAAGCAACGGCCTTTTCGGCACGCCGGCCCCGGTGGTTTATGACGGTCGCCTCCACGTCTTCTTCATCAAAAATCCGGACACGATCCGAAGCGTCTCGACCGCCGACGGCGTGACCTGGACCCAGGGACCGTCGATCCCCGGAGCCACGGGAGACGGCGTAGGCGTCGCCGCTTTCAACGATACGCTTTATATGGTGCTCAAGAAGCCGCTTCCCGGAACGGTTCCGGGCACCAGCTCCGACGACCACGCCCTGCACTACCGCGTGATGCAGAACGATGGCACGTGGAGTGGAGACACTCGGATCCTGTCGGCAAGGACAGACAGGCGCCCTGCCCTCGTGGCGACAAACGACCGGCTGGTCGCGCTCTATAAATGGCCCGGCCGCGACAGCAGGCTCTTTTACGCCTACAGCTTCGACGGCATCACTTGGCAAGGCAATGTTCCGGCCAGGGGCCAGACCAGCAACGGCGGTCCGGCGTTGATCTATACCGATTGAGACCGCTCCGGACGCGCGGGCGTCCCCTGCCTCTCTCCCTCACGGCTCCTGAAGGTCCGAGGTAAGGAGAAGGATCGATCACAGCTCTCAAGCTCCGCTGGGCCGAAGCTCCGCGGAGCTTGACGCATTGGAGGAGGAATGAGGGGGCCAACCGTTTTGGGGGATAGGAGACGACGCCCTACCGACCGGGGCCGCACGCCCGCTTCCCAAAATCGGACGGCTGCACCGCGAACGGAGTGGCCTGCGTTCAGGATTTTGGCATCGCCGTAGCTGGCGCGGCTCTTGCTTCGTAAGGAGGACCTATGAGCCAACTACTCTCGGACTTCCGCATCGCCGCCCGCACCCTGTCGACCCAGCGCCGCTTCACGATTCTGGCGGTCCTGACGCTGGCGCTCGGCCTGAGCTTCACCACGGCCTTCTTCAGCATTTTCGACACCATTCTGCTGAGGCCTCTGAACTACGCGGACTCAGAGTCCCTGGTGGCCGTGCTGCAGCCCGGACGCTCGCCCACGGCTCCGGGAAACTTTGTGGACTTAAAAGCGGGAGCCTCAAGCCTCGAGGCGATGACGGCGGCGACGCCTTGGCGGCCGGTGATGCGCGGCCAGGGCCCCCCGGAGCAGCTTGCTGCCCTCCGCTCGACGCCGGGGCTTTTTGATCTCCTGGGGGTCGAGCCGCTGATCGGCCGCACGTATCAACCCGACGGTAGATCGCTCGGGGAGGACGGTCCGAGGGTTCTGGTGATGGGATATGCCCTCTGGCAGACTCGATTCGGCGGCGACGCCGCGATCGTCGGCAGGGCGCTCGAGCTCGACGGCGAAAGCTTCACGGTGATCGGCATCATGCCCGAAGGGTTCGAGTTTCCGCCTTTTTGGGCCACGGGAGCGGAGCTTTGGGCGCCCTTTACCGCCGGGCGAGAGTTCTGGACCGAGCGCGACACGAATTCTCTCCGGGTTTTCGCTCGCCTCGCCGAGGAGACGGAGATCGCCGCGGCCCAGAAAGAGGTCGATCGAATCGCCGCTGCGCTCCAGGCTGAGTACCCCGACGACAACGCCACTCTGAGCTACCGGGTCGAGGCGATGTCAGAGCCGGTGGTGGAGGGCATTCGGCCGGCCCTGCAGACGATTCTCCTGGGCGTCGGTCTGGTGCTGCTGATCGCCTGCGCCAACGTCACCAGCCTGTGGCTGACGCGCACCGCGACGCGCGCGCAGGAGCTGGCGGTCCGCAGGGCTCTGGGGGCCCGCGGCTGGTCGCTTTGGCGGCAGGGACTGGCCGAGAGCCTGTGCGTGATGGTCCTGGCCGTAGGCCTCGGCTGGCAGCTGGCCCTTTGGGGGCTCGAGGCGGTCAAGACCCTGGCGCCGCCGGGAGTGCCTCGACTGCAGGAGGCCGCGCTCGACGGCCGCATCTTCGCCTTTACGGCGAGCGTCGGCCTGATCTTGACCCTGGGATTCTCATGCTTTCTGCCGCTGCTGATCGGCGGCGAGAAGAAAGCGCGCCTGGCCGCCGCCGCGCGGCGCCTCGGGAATCGCGGCGAGTCGCGAGGCCGCTCGTGGCTGGTGACCGGGGAGATCGCCATGGCCCTGATGCTTCTGCTCGCCTCGGGTCTGATGGCCAAGAGCCTGCTGAATCTCTGGCGCACCGACTCCGGCCTGAGAGACCAAGGCGTTTTGACCGCGGAGCTGCCGTTTGGCGGCTCGGAGGTGGCGGCTCCGGAGCAGCAGAGCGCTTTCTTCGATCGCCTGATCGCCCAGGCTGAATCGGTGCCCGGGGTCGAGTCCGCGGCCCTGATCAATCACCTCCACCTGGGCGGCGATATTTGGACGACTCGAGTCCAGGTGGAGGGGCAGCCGGTCGACAGCTCGGCGCGGGCGCCGTCCGCCAGCTTTAAGGTGGTGAGCGAGGGCCTCTTCGAAACGTTCGGTATCGAGCTGCTCGAGGG
>JBCCLG010000250.1:0-7288 GCA_039027015.1 Acidobacteriota bacterium
AGCCCGGCGGCCATCCCTCGAACCGGCCCGCGCCAGCGCCCGTGCCGCCAGCCGAGCAGCAGCGCCGCTGTGGGCAGCCCCACGCTCAGCAGGCCGCGCCAGCCGCCGCCCCAGGTCATCACGAAGGGGATGCGCCACATGGCGCTCCAGCGCGTCATCGGATTGCTCTGCTCGTTCCACACCGGATCGTAGGTCTCCCGCACCAGGGCGTCGACGAACTGCCAGGCCCAGGGAGCGAGGCTGACCCCCAGAAGCAGCGCACCGGCGAGCAGCGCCCGCGGCCACGGCCCCGCCGAGAGCGGGCCGGCCGGGAGCGTCCGCAGCTGGAGACCTGCGGGAATCTCGGGCCGGCGCCGCTGCAGCCAGGCCCAGATCATCGCCAGCCACAGCGCGCCGCCGCCGATCCACGCCGACATATGCGAGTAGCTGGCCAGAAAGACGCCGATCCAGACGCCCGCGAGCCAGGCTCGCCCCTCCGGCTCGCGCTCGCGATCCTCCCCCAAGGCGCGCAGCCAGCCGAGGGCGCAGGCCAGGGCCAGGCCCAGAAAGAGCATGGGGAAGACGTAGATATGAGCGGTTCTCGACCAGTAGAGGTGGAAGGGATTGACCGCCACCGCGAGGCAGGAGAAAAAGGCGAGGAGAAAGGCCTCGCGCCGCCTGCCCGCGAGCAGCCCGAGCTGCCAGCCCACGATCCAAAACACCGGCACGGTGGCCGCGCCCGCCAGAGCGAAGGGCAGCCTCACCCCGCGGCCGTCGATCTCGAGATCGAGGGCGTCGACCACGAACGCGCCCAGCACCCGAGGCACGGGCATCTGTCGATCCTGCCCGAAGGTTGCCAGGTGGTCGCGAAGCCACTGGCTAGGCTGGCGTCCGTCCTTGAGGTCCAGGTAGTAGGTGACCTCATCACCGCGGAAGTCGACCTCTTCGAGGGCGTGGGTGCGGAGGAAGAAGGCGAAGGCGAGGCTGGCGAGAAGGAGCGCCGCGCACAGGGAGTCGCGATCGGGGCGAGGGAGAGCTTGGGCAGGCACGGACGCCAAGCGTACCCGACGAAACGGCTTACAATGTCGGTGTGATGAAGAACATTCCATACTCCTACCTGCGCCGGCAGTTCGCCGATCCCGACGCCCTGCTCGACGCCCTGCGCCCCTTGGTTCAGGGCGGAGAATTCACCCTCGGCCCGCGGGTTGAGCGATTCGAGCGGGAGTTTGCCGCGCTGCACCGCGCCCCCGGCGGCGAGGTGCCCGGGGCGGTGGGGGTCGGCTCCGGCACCGACGCCATCGCCATGGCGCTCGAGGCCTGCGGGATCGGCCCGGGCGATGAGGTCATCACCTCGCCGACCACCTTCCTGGCCACCGCGGGGGCCGTGATCATGACCGGTGCTCGGCCGGTGTTCGTGGATACCGACGAGCGCTATTTGATCGACCTCGAGAAGATCGAGGCGGCGATCACGCCGAAGACCCGGGCGCTGCTGCCGGTGCACTACACCGGCGATATGGTCGATATGGCGAGGCTGCGAGAGATCGCCGACCGCCACGATCTGAGGGTGGTCGAGGACGCCTGCCAGGCGGTGCTGGCGCGCCACGGCGGAGCGCCGCCGGGCACCTTCAGCGACGCCGCCGCGTTCAGCCTGCATCCGCTCAAGAATCTGCACGTGTGGGGCGACGGCGGCATGGTGCTGTCCCGGCGTCCCGAGCTGATCGAGAGCCTGCGACTCCAGCGCAACCACGGCCTGGTCAATCGCGACGAGGCGGTGGTCTTCGGCCGCAACAGCCGCCTGCACACCCTCCAGGCGGCGGTCGGCAGCCTGCTGGTCGGCGACGCCGAGGCCGACGCCGAAGCCCGGGTCGCCCTGGCGCGCCGCTACGACGACGCCGTAGCCGATCTGGCCCCCGCCGTCAGGGTGCCGCCCCGCGATCCGCGGTCGCGCCACGTCTACCACCTCTACGTGCTGCAGGTGGAGCGCCGAGACGAGGTTCTCGCCGGCCTGCTGGAGCGCGGGGTGTCGGCCAAGATCCACTACCCGATCCCGGTGCATCTGCAGGAGGCGGCCGGCCATTTAGGTTACGGGCGCGGCGATTTCCCGCGGGCCGAGGCCTACGCCGACCGGGCGCTGACTCTGCCGCTCAACCCGTATCTCGGCGCCCAGGAGATCGAGCACATCCTCGAAAGCCTGCGCGAGGTCGTCCGCGAGCTGCCGCAGGCCGGGGATCCGAAGGCTCCGGGCCCGCCCGCAGCCGCCGAGAGCGTCGCCGCCCGATGAGCCGCCGATAGATCTCCCATGCCGCCGCCGCCGATAGAGTCCGTCAAGGTCCTCGACTTCGAGCTGCTCGAGGCAACGATCCGCGAGCTGCAGGCGGAGGGCGCGTCCGTCGCTCTCTGCCACGGCGTTTTCGACCTCCTGCACGTCGGCCATCTGCGCTATTTGAAGGGTGCCGCCCGGCTGGCGGACCGCGTGGTGGTGACGCTGACCCCGGATCGCCACGTCGATAAGGGGCCCTACAGGCCCGCCTTTGACGAGCAGCTGCGCCTCGAGGCGCTGGCCGCCCTTGAGGCGGTCGATTTCGTGGCGCTCAACCTCTGGCCCACCGCCGAGGAGACGCTGCGCCGCCTGCGCCCCGACGTCTACGTCAAAGGGGCCGAGTTCAGGGAGCGCGGCGCCGATCCCACCGGCAAGATGGAGCTCGAGAGGCGGGTGGCGGCCGAGGTGGGAACGCGGGTGGAGTTCATCGACGACCTGGTTTTCAGCTCGAGTCAGCTGATCAACCGCCACGTTCCGGTCTATCCGCCCGAGGTCTCGGGTTACCTGGAGAGGGTGCGGCGTCGCTCTTCCCACCCGGAGGCCGCCGCGCTGCTCGATCGCCTTCGGGATCTGCGGGTGCTGGTGGTGGGTGACGCCATCGTCGACGAATACGTCTACGTCGACACCCTCGGCAAGGCGTCCAAGGACCCGGCCCTCGCGGTGCGGCAGCTGTCCGAGGAGCGATTCGCCGGCGGCGCGGTGGCGGTGGCCAACCACGTGGCGGCCTTCGGCTGCCGGGTCGACTTTCTCGGCCCCGTGGGCGAGGACCCGCGCGCCGATTTTCTGCGCTCGAGCTTCGCCGAGGCGGCCCGCGGCCACCTGATAGAGCGCCGGGGGCCGACGGTGACCAAGCGGCGCTTCGTCGACGCCTACTCCTCGAATAAGCTGCTGAGCGTCTACGAGATGGACCCCGCGCCGCCGGACCGCGAGCTGGTGCGGTCGATGAGCGAGCGGCTCCGCGAGCTGGCCTCGGGCGTCGATCTGGTGATCTGCGCCGACTACGGCCACGGCGCCATTCCGCAGGAGCTGCTCGAGCCGCTGTGCGCCCTGCCCGCCTTCCTCGCCGTCAACACCCAGGCCAACGCCGGCAACCGCGGCTTTCACACCGTCACCCGCTACGGCCGCGCCGACCTGGTGTGCCTGGCGGAGCACGAGATCCGCCTCGAGACGCGGGATTCCGAGGGCGAGCTGCGGCCGATGATGTCGAGGCTGGCGGCTCGGCTGGGCTCGCGTCTGCTGATCGTCACCCGCGGCAAGCGGGGCAGTCTGGCCCTCGACTCGGAAGGGCGCTTTCACGAGGCGCCGGCCCTGGCCTCGAGAGTGGTCGACCGCATCGGGGCCGGCGACGCTTTCTTCTCCCTGGCCGCCCTGGCCGCCCAGGCCGGCGCCCGCCCGGAGCTGGTGTCTCTGCTCGGCAACGCCGCCGGCGCCCAGGGCGTCGAGATCGTCGGCAACCGCCACGCTCTGGACGCCGGAGCGCTGCGCAAGCGGCTGAAGGCGATGCTGCAATGAGCGCTCGCGGCAGGATCCTGGTCACCGGCGGCGGCGGCTACGTGGGCAGCGCGCTGGTGCCTCATCTGCTGAAGCTCGGCCATTCGGTGCGGGTGCTCGATCTTTTTTGGTACGGCGACGGCGTTTTCGAGGCGTGCCGCGAGGATCGCGGGCTGGAGCTCGTGCGCGGCGATATTCGAGACGCCGAGCGCGTGCGCCAGGCCGTTCGCGGCGTCGACGCCGTCGTTCATCTGGCGTGCATCTCGAACGATCCCAGCTTCGAGCTCGATCCCGCCCTCGGCAAGAGCATCAATCTCGACGCCTTTCCGGGTCTGGTGGAGGCCAGCCTCGAGGCCGGCGTCCGGCGCTTCGTCTACGCCAGCTCGTCGAGCGTCTACGGCGTGAAGGACGAGCCCAGCGTGCGCGAGGAGGCGAGTCCGGAGCCGCTGACCGACTACTCGCGCTTCAAGCTCGAGTGCGAGGGTCTGCTCCTCGAGGCCTGCCGCGGTGAGGCCATGGTGCCGATCGTCGCGCGGCCGGCGACCGTGTGCGGAGCGGCGCCCCGCCAGCGGCTCGATCTGACGGTCAACATTCTCACCGCCCACGCCCTCGAGCGCGGGGTGATTCGGGTCTTCGGAGGGAGCCAGCTGCGGCCGAATCTGCACATTCGCGACATGGTGGCGGCGTATCAAACCCTGCTCGAGGCGCCGGCCGCGAAGGTGCGCGGCGAGGCGTTCAACATCGGCTACGAGAACCGCGCGGTGGGGGAGATCGCGGGCAAGGTCCAGGCTGCCCTGGCGGGCGACGCCGGCGGCGGAGCGGAGGTCGAGATTCGGGTCGAGCCCAGCGACGATCTGCGCTCCTACCACATCGATTCCGGCAAGATTCTGCGGGTGCTCGGCTTTCGTCCCAGGCGCACCCTCGAAGACGCCATCCTCGAGCTGGCCGAGGCCCACGCCGCCGGCCTGCTGGTCGACCCCCTGGAGAATCCGATCTACCACAACATCCGCCGCATGCGTCAGCTGCTGCGGTCGCCCTGATCTCGCCCCAGCGCCCCAGCGCCCCAGTGCCCCAGCGCCCCAGTTCCTAGGCGCCTCAGCGCCCCAGCGCCTCAGCGTCTCAGCGCATGAGGGCGATGGCGTTGGCGCGCAGGTGCTCCGGGTCGGTGGTGCCGACCAGGACGCTCAAGACCGCCGCGGCGCTGGCGGCGTCGCGCAGGGCTTCTGCGGGCGAGCTCTCCCGCAGCCCGTGGCCGGAGTCGAGGGGCTTTTTGATCAGCACCGCGGCGCGGCCCGCCGCGCGATCGAGAACGGGGAGCTGGGAGCGATCCCGGGAGCTGTAGCTGAGCATCAGGGCGGCGCCCCTCTCGAGGGCGGCGAGGCCCCCCTCCACGGTTTTGGTGGACGCCCCGGCGATCCGCAGCTTGCCCTCCTCCCGCAGGCGCGAGAGGGCCTCGAGGCCGGCGAGGGCGCCGGGGTCGTCGCCGCTCGAGTGCAGGAAGACCAGGTCCAGGGTCTCGACCCGCAGGCGGCGCAGGCTGCGCTCGACGCTCGAGCGGATCGCGGCGGGCCGAAAGTCGTAGCGCGAGCCGCGGGGCGTTGACGCCTCGCCGACCTTGGTGCTGATCTGGAAGACGCCGCGTCGCGACGCCAGCAGGCGGCCGAGTCGCTCCTCGCTGGAGCCGTAGGCCGGCGCGGTGTCGAGCAGCGTGACCCCGAGCTCCTGGGCGACCCCCAGCAGGCGGTCGAGCCGGCGGTCGGCGGGCAGGCCCGGCGAAGAGCCGGGGTATTTGAGGCCCCAATCGCGGCCGAAGGCCACGGTGCCGAGGCCGAGAAGGGGCAGCGTCATGCCGGCGCCGGAGGCGCCCGAATCGGCGACTCCGGGGACGAGGCGACGGGGCAGGCTGGGCATCCGAGGCTCCTCAAGACTTCGCGAGCTGGCGGACGGCGAGGTCGGCCGCGAGGGGCGCGAGGGTCAGCTTCATCGGCCAGACCGTCAAAACCGGGCCCTCGCGGTGAACAAAGGGCTCGAGGCGCCGCGCGCCGTCCGCCGGGAGGGGCTCGGCGCGCTCCGCGCGCTCGCTGCGGAATCGCGCCCTGCGAAGCTCCACCTCCGGAAAGGCTCGCTCGAGGAGCCGCCGGACGAGGCGGGTCTGCGCCGCCTCGCCGCGCTCGATCCCGAGCTCCGACGGGTCGCCGCCGACGTACCAGGACCAGCCGCCGGCATCCGGATGGGAAGTGACCGTGAAGTGGGCCCCGGGCCTTCCCGGGGCGGCCTCGGGGTCGAGCACGTGGCGCCAGGCGGGAGGAAGATCCGCGCCCTCCACCCAGATCATGTGCAGGGGCCTGCGCACCATCGCCGGGCGGTCTCGTCCGAGGCCGCGGAGCAGCGCCTCGTTGCCGCTGCCGGCGGCCAGAACCAGGCGGGAGGGCCTGATTTCGCCGCCGCCCTCGAGCTCGAGCCGGAGGCCCCGGGGGCCGAGACTCGCGGCGGCGCGCGCGAAGAGCCGGCTCGCTTCGTGAGGCTCGGCCAGGGCGCTCAGCAGGCTCTCGGGGTCGATCACCGGCTCGGCGAGAACGTAACCGGCCTCGGCCGAGCGCACCAGGCCGCGGCCGCGCGCCGCCTCCAGGCGGGCCGCCATCTCCGCGGGCACGGTGCCGCGCAGCTCGACGCCCTCGTTGAGCAGCCCGGCCCGCCGGAGATCGGGGTCGAGCGGGCCGCCGACGCCGCCCAGGCAGGCGCGCCAGCGCTCGAGAAGATCGGGAAAGGAGGCGCCGGGCCCCGGGCGCAGCAGGTATTTGGCGCCGCGGTGCAGGATCCCCTGGCTGGCCAAGGTCTGGCCGCGGCCCGAGGTGCCCCCGGGAGGGCTCACCAGCAGGGCGCTCAGCCCCTCGCGCCGCAGTCGATCGAGGATCCACAGGCCGGCGACGCCGCCTCCGACGACCGCTACGTCCACCGATCGCGAGGGGGCTGTCGAGACGGATCCTGCAGGCCGCGCCACGGCGGGCAGTATATTCTTTCGCTCCCGATGGGCATCGAGATCGACCTCATGGCCGCCTACCCGCGCGCCCGGCGCGCGGTGGATCAGCGGATTGCCGAGCGGACCGACGAGGACCGCCGCGTCGCCCGCCTCTACGGCCGCGAATTCTTCGACGGCGAGCGGCGCACGGGCTACGGCGGCTACGCCTACCACCCTCGATTTTGGCGGCCGGTGGTGCCGGCGTTCATCGAGCGCTACGGCCTCGCCGCCGGCAGCCGCGTTCTCGACGTGGGCTGCGCCAAGGGCTTTTTGCTTTTCGAGCTCGAGCGCGCGGTGCCGGGCCTCGAGGTCGTCGGCGTCGACGTCTCGCCCTACGCCGTCGCCCACGGCAAGCCCGAGATCCGGCGCCGGCTGGCCGTCGCCGACGCGTCGGCCCTGCCTTTTCCCGACGACTCTTTCGACCTGGTCGTCTCTTTGACCACCGTGCACAACCTCGAGGGCGAGGCCCTCGACCGGGC
>JBCCLG010000251.1:0-7275 GCA_039027015.1 Acidobacteriota bacterium
CGGCGATCCCCGGCAGTTCCAGGTCGGCCTGAGGCTCGTCTTCTGATCCGGCCGAGCGGCGCTTCCGCTCCTTGCCGGGGTCAAGCCTTCTCGAGGAGGCCCGCCTCCTCGAGACGGACGCGAAACGCCCGCCAGGCGCGGCCCCGATGGCCGATCTCGTCTTTGACCTGCGGGCTCAGCTCGGCGTAGGTCAGCTCGTGACCCACGGGCAAAAAGACCGGATCCCAGCCAAATCCCTGATCGCCCCGCGGCGCCTCGATCAAGGTGCCGTCGGTGTGGCCGACGCCGGTCAAAAGCCTCTCGCCGTCGAAATAGGCCAGCGCGCACTCGGCTCGCACCCCCGGATTCCCGAGAGCCAGCGCGGCGCGCGCCACCCCCACGGGCCCCATGGCGTCGAGCATCCACTTGATCAGTGGACCTGGGAAACCGCCCATGGCCGCTAGAGCGAGCCCCGTCTCCTCCACCGCCACGGGCCGCTGCAGCAGTCGATAGGCCTCCTCGGCCTTGAACCGCAGCACCTCGAGCAGATCGAGACTCTGAATTTCGGGCAGGTCGATGTCGGCGCGCTCGAGCCGCTCGCCGACGATGCGCTCGGCTTCCTCCACCTTATTGGGGTTGCCGGTCACCAGCGTGAAGGGAACGCGATCCTTCATGAGTCGATTCTCCCGCCGAGCCCGCGTCAGCGCACCCGGTGGGCCTGAATTTGTCGACTCAGGCCCTTGAGCTGGAATCCTCCGAGGGATTCGGTGGGAATGCGGCCCTCGAGGTCGCGAAAGGTGCTCTCCCCGAGCACGATATCCCCCGGCGTCGCCACCTTCTCCTCCAGGCGAGCGGCCACGTTGACGGTATTGCCGAGCACGGTGTAGTCCACGCGGCGGTTCGAGCCGATATCGCCCACCACCACGGGACCGGTGTTGATCGCCACGCGGGTTTTGACCGTCTCGAGGCCTTCCGAGCGCCGCTCCGCGTTCCAGCGCTCGAGATCCTCTCGGATCTTGACCGCCGCCGACACCGCGCGAAAAGCGTGGTCGCGGTGGGCGAAGGGAGCGCCGAAAAAGGCCATGACGCAGTCGCCGATGAACTTATCGAGCGTGCCGCCATAGCTGAAGATGGCCTCCACCGCGTAGGTGAAGTATCGCTCCATCAGCTCGGCCACCTCCTCGGGCTGCGAGTTCTCGGAGAAAGCGGTGAAGCCCACGATGTCGGCGAACATCACGGTCACCTCCGCCTTCTTGAGGCGCTGGATGCTGCCTTCGGGCGAGGCGCCCTCCTGCATCACTTCCTCGATCACCGAGGGCGAGTGATACCGCTGAAGCCGATTGCGCACCTCGCGCTGGAACTCCGCCTCGCGGGCGTTGCGGTTGCGCTCGATGGCCACCGCGCAATAGTTCGCCAGGGTGGCGAGCAGGTCGACATCGGGCTTGGTGAAGGTGCCGGTGTGGTGCGGGGTGTCCAGCTGCATCACGCCGATGATCTTCTCGCCCGACCACAGAGGCGTGCACATGGCCGCGCGGATTTGGTGGATGCGCACCGACTCAGTGCCCGCCAACCGCTGGTCCGACAGCGCGTCATAGGTAAAAAGAGCCACCCGCTCGCGCATCACGGCCTCGAGCATGGTGCGCGAGATCGGCACCTCGCCGCTCGGCCGCTTCTCCGCCCGCTCGTTGACCCGCATCAGCTCGCACACCAGCTCGGCCTCATCGTCGCGCAGCAGAATGAATCCCCGATCCACTGGGAAAACGTCAAAGGCAATATCCATCACGTGAGCCAGGATTTCGTCGTCCGACTCGGTGGTGATCAGCATGCGGGCCAGGCGCGAGAGGAAGCCGAAGATCTTGGAGGCATAGGCCTCGTCGAGGGCCTCCCGCTTGCTTTGCCGAACCGCCGAGGAGTCGCGGCCGAGCGCCCCGCCCGGCTCGAGCAGGCCGAGATCGGCCGAGAGGTCCTTGATCGACCGCACGATCGTGGCGTTGGAGATCGCCGAATCCGAGAGGGGCGGCTCGGGGCCCGGATCCCGCGGCAGGCTGCCGAGGGGTCGCGGCGGAGCCGGCGGCGGCCCGGCGGCCGGCGGATCGAAGGCTGCCTCTTGAGCCGCCATCGCTCCCGGAATCGGCGGCGGACCCGCCGCGGCGGGCGGCTGGGCGGCCGCCGTGTCGTGAACCCTGATCTCGAACACCCCCACCTTGAGCAGGTCTCCGCCGCGCAGCTGGGCCTGACTCACGTTCTGGCCGTTGACCTGCACGCCGTTGGTGCTGTTGAGATCCGAGATCACGTGGACGTGACCCTGGAGCTGGATGCTGGCGTGCCGCCTGGAAACAGAATAGTCGGGCAGAACCACTTCGTTCTCTCCGCTTCTCCCAAATCGGATCTCGCGGTCGCCGAGCGGCAGCGATTTCTCCTCGCCATCGACGTAGAAACGAAGCTCGAGCATCAGGGCACCCTACTGACTGCCGCCGCGATTCTCAAGACGCCGCCGTCAACCCACCGCGTCGCGCAGCAGGGGCATGGTCATGCAGCGCGGGCCACCCCGGGCCCGCGAGAGCTCGTTGTCGTCCACCACCACGGCGGTGCGCCCGTGGCCGAGAACCTCCTTGCGGCCGGCGAGCACCTCCGCGCCGTCGATCACCCGGAAGCCGCGCCGGTCGAGAAAATCCGTCGTGCGCCTGTTGCGCCGATAGAGCATGAGCACGCCCGGCGCGATGGCAAACGCGTTGGCGCCGTCGGTCCACTGCTCGCGCTGCTGATCGATCAGGCTGCCGGCGCCGCCGCACGGCATCAGCTCGATCTCCATGCCCAGCCGAGCGAGGGCCGCCGGCACGTGGTCGCGCAGCGTGTAGGAGACGTGGCGGGCGGTCAAATCGATGCTGTAGACCGTTCCCGCCTCGGCGCCGCCGGGCGCGATCACCGGCAGATACGCCAGGCACAGGCCCTCGTCGACGAAGGTGAAGACCGTGTCGAGGTGCATGTAGGAGCGGCGCGGCGGAATCTCGACGACCACGAGATGCCGAAAGCCCGTCTCCTCGCAGCGCCCCAGCAGATGGGTCGCGAGGCTGTCGATACCCAGCCGGTTGGTGCGCTCCGAGACGCCGATCATCAGCAGATCGCCCCGCGGCACCAGAACGTCGCCCCCCTCGATCATCAGCGCCCGCGCGTGGGCGCCGCCCCAGGGATCGCGCAGGGTCACGCGCTCCGCCGCTCCGGCCAGCGCGGGATGGTGGTCGAACACCAGGCTCGAGAGAAGAGACTCGCGGGCGCGAGCCTCGGTCGCCATGGAGGAGGTCAGGACGCGGTCTCCGAAGACCACCTGCGGGTCGCGCTGGAAAAAGTAGTTGGGCAGCGGCGCCAGGCGGTAGAAGCTGCTGAGGCGGTCGCTGCCCGGCGCCGGTCCTTCCACCCGCAGGCCTGCGACCAGGACCTCGGCCCGCCGCTCGGCGCCCATCTCGGCCAGCTCGCCGGCGTCGCCCTGGGTTTCGGGCGCGACGGTCTCGAGCACCCGACGCTTGACGTCGCCGCCGTCCTGGGCCAGAACCTCGGCGAGCAGACTCTGGGGATCCAGCGTCTCGATGCCCGCGGACTCGAGGATGCGGCGAAACCCGTCGTGCTCGCCGCGCGCGTCCTCGCCGTAGAGGATGTCGTCGAAGAGGAGCCGGTCCATCATCGCCGGCACCATCCAGTCGATCTCGAGTCCCGGGCGGTGGACTAGAACGCGGCGCAGACGGCCGATCTCAGAGCGCACATCGAGAGCCATGCGTACCTCGGTTTTTGACCTGGAGAGTGAGGGCGGATGATAGCAGCCGGCCCGGCCCCCGACGGCTGAAACCGGCGCCCCTCGGATAGTATGCGCGCCTCTTCCCCCTTCCCGCCCTCAAACCGCCCGCGAGGCGCCGACTGACGATCATGAGCCACTCGAACCGCGATTCGCCTCAAAATCCCCTGCACGAGCGCTACGCCTCGCGCGAAATGGCCTCGATCTTCACCGCAAAGCACCGGTTTAGAACCTGGCGCACGCTGTGGATCGCCCTCGCCGAAAGCCAGCGCGAGCTCGGAGCGGCCCTGGACGATCAGCAGCTGGAGGCCATTCGCGCCGTAGCCGACGACATCGACCTCGAGCGGGTCGCCCAAATCGAGCTGGAGACCCGGCACGACGTGGTCGCCCACCTGCGCCACTACGCCGAGCTGGCGGGAGTCGGCGGCGGGGTTCTCCACCTCGGCGCCACCAGCGCCTTCATCACCGACAACACCGACGTGGTGCTCACCCGCGAGGCGCTGCTTCTCCTGCGCCGCCGCCTCGTGTCGACCCTGCGCCACCTCGCCGAATTCGCGCGCCGGCACCGCCACACCCCCTGTCTGGCCTACACCCATTTCCAGCCGGCCCAGCTGACCACGGTCGGCAAGCGCGCCAGTTTGTGGCTTCAGGACTTCGCCCTCGACTTGGAGGAGCTCGACCACCGCCTCGAGACCCTGATGTGCCGCGGCGCCAAGGGCACCACCGGCACCCAGGCGAGCTACCTCACGGTCTTCGACGGAGATCACGCCAAGGTGCGGGCTCTCGACGCCGCGATCGCCCGGCGCCTGGGCTTTAGCGGCTCCTTTCCCCTCACCGGCCAGACCTACTCCCGCAAGCAGGACTCGCGCATCCTCCAGCTGCTGAGCGGAATCGCCGAGAGCTGCCACAAGATGGGCACCGATCTGCGCCTTCTGCAGGGCGTCGGCGAGCTGGCGGAGCCCTTCGACACCCACCAGGTCGGCTCCTCCGCAATGGCCTATAAGCGCAATCCAATTCGCGCCGAGCGCCTGTGCGGTCTGGCCAGGCGCCTGATGACCGACGCCCTCAACGGCCCCTTGAACACCGCGACCCAGTGGCTCGAGCGCAGCCTCGACGACTCCTCCAACCGTCGCCTGGTGCTGCCGGACGGCTTTCTCAACGCCGACGCCCTTCTCTCGCTCGCGGGCAACCTGGCCGCGGGACTGGTGGTGCGCGAATCGGTGGTGGCCGCCAGGGTCCAGCGCGAGCTGCCGTTCATGGCGACCGAGACCTTCTTGATGGAGGCCGTGAAGCGCGGCGGAGACCGGCAGGAGCTGCACGAGACCATTCGCCAGCACAGCCTGGCCGCCCAGGACGCCGTGGAGCGCGGCGAAGCCAACCCGCTGATCGACTCGATCGCCGCCGACGCCTCCTTCCGCGCAAGCCGCGAAGAAATCGAGTCGTGGATCGACCCGGTTCGTTTTGTAGGGCGGGCGCCGCAGCAGGTCGAGGAGATGCTCGAGGAGGTGCTCGAACCCCTCCTCGAGGGCGCCGAAGGGGCCGAGGTCGAGGCTCCCCGGGTCTGAAGAGGTGATGAGAGCGATGATCGAGCACCGTCCGGGGCACGCCTCCGCAGCAGCCCCTCCTTCCCCCGCCTCTCTCCGGCGATCGGCGGCCGCCCTCGCGGCTCTCGGCGCGGCTCTGATGCTCTTCGCCGGCTGCGCCACCAATCGGTTCGATCGCCCCCGGGTGGGCTCGGTGCAGCGCGGCGTCGCGTCCTGGTACGGCGAGCCTTTCCACGGTCGAGCCACCGCCAGCGGCGCGATCTACGACATGCACCTCTTGACCGCCGCTCACCGCGAGCTGCCCCTGGGCACCGTGGTCGACGTCACCAATCTCGAGAACGGCCGCGAGGTTCGGGTGCTGGTCAACGACCGGGGCCCCTTCGCCAAGGGCAGAGTGCTCGACCTCTCCTACGCGGCGGCCCAGAAGATCCGCATGGTCGGCCCGGGCACGGCGAAGGTCGAGATCGTGATCGTCGAGCTGGGTGGCGGTCCTTCAGGCCCCAATATGTCGACCCGCTTCGCCGTGCAGGTAGGGGCATTTCGCGAGGCCGCGAACGCACGTCGTCTGCAGGCCGAGCTCTCGAAGGACTTCGAAAACGTGCGGACTCTGGTGGACGAGGGTGGGGTGCACCGCGTGCGCGTCGGCCCGTTCAAGAAGCAAGTCCAGGCGGACGCGGTGAAGCGTCGGCTGAGCCGTAAGGGGCACCGGGCGCTGGTCATTGCGCTCAACTGAGCTGCCTCCGTCCCGCCACCCACCGAGAGGAGCGGGGACCGCAGGCCGCCGCGTCCCGGCCCTCAGGCGGTGTCTGGACGCCTCCGAACGGGCACGAGCATCTCTTCGGCGGCCTCTCCGGGAAGGGAGTCCGGCAGGAAGGCCGGTACTTCTCGGGTCGCCATGAAGCGCTCCTCGAGCCAGTCGGCCCAGGTTCGCAGATAGAGGACCACGTGCTTCTGAGTGCGCTTATCCAGTCGCCGCTCGCCCACCGGAAGTCGCTTCAGGATGCGCCGATCCGAGAGGCGCTCGAGAGCGCAGAGGTCGTCGCGGTTCAGGCCCAAATCGAGCAGCGACTCAATCACGTGATCCATGGGCAAACCGCTGGTCGGGCAGTGGTCCACGGCCTGCTGCGACCAGTCTCCGGCCTTCTGCAGGGCGATTCGGTGCAGCTCCTCGCTCGACTTGCGGGTCACCGTCTGAGCCAGGTGCCCGCAGTTGCAGCGGCCCATGTGCGTCCAGCGATAGTCGGCGCCGGAGTCGAGGCGCCGCGCGGTGATCCTCAAAGCTTCGATGAGTCTCGGATTTGCTTGTGCCATCCCTGCGTGCCCCCGTTCCCGTCAGCTTGTCACTCGGTTACGCCGTGCGATCGATCGGTTGAAACCGGAATGCCACTCTTTCAAGCCACCGGTCTCCCTGGAATCATATCGCCATGAGCGCCTACTCCCTTCCGTTTTCGCTCGACGCCTCCATCTCGATGCGCCTCGCCCGCCCCGAAGAGGCCGAACAGCTTACCGCCATCGCCCACGCGGCCAAGCGCCACTGGAAATACCCGGAAGCATGGATCGCGGCGTGGAAGGACGATCTGACCCTCACGCCGCGGCATCTCGAGGAGCTGACGGTGATCGTGGCGGAGGAAGAGTCCCCTTCAAGTCTCCTCGGGTTTCTCGCGCTCCGAACCGCCGAGAACGGCAGGCCGCCGGCTATCGAACACCTTTGGCTACTGCCGAAGGCCCACGGTCGAGGGCTCGGCCGCAAGCTCTTCGAGATCGCGGTCGCCAGCATCGGCGAAGACGCCTCGGAACTCCGGGTGCTCTCAGACCCCAACACGGTAGGCTTTTACCTTCGGCTGGGCTTTGAGCCCTGCGGCGAAGAGATCACCGCGGTGTGCGGCGAGCGCCGGGTTCTGCCGTGGCTCTCCCTCGAGCTGCCGCTTCCGCCCGCGGGCTAGCGCCGGCGGCGGCGGCGGTCAG
>JBCCLG010000252.1:0-7257 GCA_039027015.1 Acidobacteriota bacterium
GCCGCGGTTCTTCCTCTTTCTGGAGGCGGATACCGCGGCGATGAGGGCCGCGCCGAAGCCGGCGCGGCGGGCTCCTGGGAGAGCCGGGATGAGAGAGCGGGCCGAGTCAGGCGACGGCCTCGGAGGTTTTCTCCAGCGGGCGGGGGAAGGTCGCCATCACCTCTTCATAGGCCTCGCGGGTGATGCCGGCCGGAGCCTGGCCGAGCTGAACGTCGCCCCACTTCATGACGATCGCGGCGCAGCTTGAGACGCTGCCGACGCTGTAGAGCAGCACGTTGTCCCCAGGCTTGAGGTGCCAGGAGCCGGCGTGGAAGAGATTCGTGAAGGTCAAGCACGGCCCGACGTTGTTGTAGAAGGGGTAGAGGTTGATGGTCTTCTCGCGGTCGATGCCGAGGGCCCGGGCGCAGAAGGGTGCGTACCAGGCCAGCGGGGTGTTGAAGACCGCAAAGTCGAGGTCTTCGATGCCGAGACCCGCCTGCTCGAGGGCGTGGCCGACGCAGCGCTTGAGATTGGGCTCGGAGGTTTCCCGCAGGAGCTTGCCGGCCAGCTTGCCGGTGCGCATGCGGTGAAAGGCGTTCTTTTCCTCGTCCACGTCGAGGTAGTACTCGACGGCGCCGCAGGTGTTGCCCGAATGCATGGTGTGGGCGCCCAAAAAGCCCTCGCCCGCGGGAACCTCGCCGACCACCACCGCGGTGGCGGCGTCTCCCACCGTCCACGAGATCGGGTTGGCGTCGTCCACCACCCGCGAATACGTGCAGGACGTGACCACCAGGGCGCGCCTGAACTGGCCCGCGCGGATCAGCTGGGTAGCGGTGAGGAAGGCGAGGTTGGCGCTCGAGCAGGCCGATTCCATATTCCAGGCCGCGCCCTTAAGACCCAGCGCGCGGGCGAGAAAGGCCGAGCCGCCGATCCCGATGGAATCGGGGAGAAAGGAGGTCAGAAGCAGGAGGTCGATGTCGTCCGCGGACACGCCCGCGGCCTCCATCGCCTTATTGGCGGCGTCGACCTCAAGCTCGAGGGAGGTTCCGCCTTCGGGCATCAGCCTCCGCTGCTGGGCGCCTCGGAAAGGATCGCCGAGGAACGGCTCCATTTCGCGATTGAAGGCGACCGAGCCGCCCTCGTCCCAGTTGGCCGGTTTTTTCCACATCCAAATGCGCTTCTCGGCCTCTTCGACCAGCTTGCTTTGGGTGGTGCGCCAGTGGTCATTGGTGACCACGCGATCGGGCACGCTGACCGCCAGGGCCTGCATGCCGACACTCGGAAAGGTGTTGTTCATCTGCGTCATCAGCTCGGACATTGGGTGTCTCCTCCGTCAATGCGGGAGTCGACCTCGAAAGGATGGAAGGGATACGAAACGGAAACTGGCCTGCGCACCTCGGCGGGAGCCAAACTATCACGGGGCCCGTGACGGCCGAGATGACGCCCGCCGGCCGCGAGGCCTGCTGCGCCGGCGGGATTTCGGGGGCTCAGCGCGACCAGCCAGCGACGTTCTTGGAGCCGCCCTGGGCGATCAGGCTCTCAAAGCGCCTCAGCAGCGGCGAGGTCTCGCGGGTGTCGATATGCACGTCGACGATGAACGGCCCTTCGGCTTTCATCGCCTCTTCGAGGGCGACGTCCATCATGTCTTCGGTTTCGACCCGGGCTCCGTCGGCGCCCATGGAGCGCGCCCAGTCGACGAAGTCGATGCGGGGAAAGGTCATCTCGGCAACCGCGACGCCCAGGGCTCTATTGCCGTCTCGGCACATGCCGTAGCCGCTGTCGTTGAGAACGATCCACACGGCGTTGGCGCCGTATTGGGCCGCGGTCGACACCTCGGAGTTCATCATCATCGAGCCGTCTCCCACCACCGCCACGGCCTTCTCGCCGCTGGCCAGGGCGGCGCCGACCACGCCCGCGGCGGTGTGGCCCATGGAGCCGAAGAGGGTCGACACGCGATAGCGCCCGGGCTCCTTGAAGCGCAGGTAGTGGGTGCACCAGGCGAAGGCGTTGCCGCACTCGCTGAGCAGCGTTGCCTGGCTTTTATCGACCACCAGACGCTGGATGCTGTCGAGCATGACCTGCGGTCTCACCGGACCTCGGGAGTCTGCGCTCTCGGTGGGGCTCTCCTTGAACGGCATGATCTTCGAGAAAGAAGGGCGTTTCGACCGGGCGGGGAAGTGCTCGAGCAGCGTTTTTAGAAAGGCGCCGATTTCGGCCTGAACCGCGAGGGTGGTGAAGTCCGGGAACGAGCAGCCGGGCACTTCGGGATCGAGGTCGACGTGGACCAGGCCCTGGGAGGGCAGCAGATCGCGATCCCAAAACGAAGTGGCTTCGCCCAGGCGGCTGCCGAGCACCAGGGTCCAGCGGGGGCGATCCTGGGTCATGTAGTCGGCCACCGCGTCGTGGCCGCCGATGCCGGTCACGCCGAGGTATTGGGGATGACGTTCCGACACGATCCCCTTGGCGCGCGGCGAGCAGAAGATCTTGGCGCCGCTGCGCTCGACCAGCTCGCGCACCAGCGGAGCGGCTTCGGTGGCGCCGAAGCCAGCCCAGATGGCGAAGCTCTCGCGGCGCAGCAGACTCGCGATCTCCTGAACCTGGGAGTCGTTTACCGAGGCCGCGAAGCAGCGCGGGGGCGATTGGCTCGGCGGCATCTGCACGTGGCCCGACTGGACCGACATCGGCAGGCAGATGTGGGCCACGAAGCCGCCGGGCCGCGAAAGGCCGGCGCCGAGGCGCTGCAGAACCGTCGGCAGCTCGCTGGTGCTTTCCATGCGCACCGCGAAGTCGAAGACCGCGCTCTTGGAGTAGAGCGCGTCCTGGGGCAGCGTGTAGGAGCTGGTTTCCTGGGAGGCCCAGCGACCGCGCTGGGCGGTGTTGGTGTGGCCGGAGATCAAGATGACCTTCGCGCCCTCCCAGCGAGCCGCGGTGATCCCGGTCAGCACGTTGAGCAGGCCAGGTCCCGTGGTGGCGAAGACAACGCTCGGCTTGCCCGAGGCGAAATAAGCCTCGCAGGCCGCGAAAGCCGCTCCTGACTCGTGCCTGAAGTGCCGAGTGTGGATGGTGCTTTCGATCAGCGAGTCGAAGAGCAGGGCGATGGCGCCGCCGCTGACCCCGAAGGCCTGCTCGACGCCCCACTCCGAGAGCTGGGTGGTCAAAGCGCCGACGAGGCTGGCGTCGCGCGGCCTGGGGGCGGGCGCTGGATCCTTAGGGATCTCGCGCTGAGGAAGGGAACCGAGGGTCGCTGCGCGTCGACTCGCAAGATTCATAGTGGAGGTCCTAGATCAAGTCTGGCCGCCGACGCACTGCGGCGGCGATCCCGTAAGAGCGGAAAAACAATCGGAGGGCGCACCGGTCCCGGGACGCTCATCAGGGGAGATAGGAGGAAACGGCATGACGATAAAGGAGGGCCACCGTCGGCAGGTTCGGCGAGGCGCGAGGCTCATGCCGGCGCTGCTGGGAGCGCTCCGCGAGCGGCTCGCGTGTGCCTGGACCGAAACTCAACCGAACGGTCGGTAGATTAGATTGCAAGAGCTACATATTGTCAAGTGTGCAGCAGAAAAATCGACGCTTCATGAACTTATTTGCAGTTCGTAAAAACTCTTTCTCAAGTCCCTGGCGTCCACCGACTGTCCGACGCCGCCTGGCCTCGGGGAGCCAGACTCCGCGCGGATTCTGCGTTTTCCATAGATTCTCTCCTGAGAAGAGACGCCTCCGGGATCCGAGACTCAAGAATAAAAATTCAGCGCGCCAAATCCGGCTGGTCGGGCGAACGCTCGAGGCGCGCTCTGATGCTCGTCGATCTATCTGCTTTATCAATCTCGTCTGCCGCGCCCGGGTCGACTTCCGGTGCCCGGCTGGAGCAGGAGGTCCGCAAGGTAGAAATCTGCCAGCCCCTGTAGAATGCGCGCAGCATGACGGCCCAACCTTTGCGATCCTCCGCCGGCGGCGCTGGTCCGCGCCGGATTATTTCCCTGACCTGCTCGAATACCGAGATTCTGGACGCCCTCGGCTGCGCGGATCGCCTGGTCGGGGTGGACAACTACAGCGACTATCCCCCCGAGATCGTGGAGAAGCTGCCGAGAGTGGGCCCTGATCTCGGCATCGATATCGAGAAGGTGGCCTCCCTCGAGCCGGACCTGATCCTCGCTTCTTTGACCGTGCCCGGCCACGAGAAAATCGTGGAGGCCTTGGAGGAGGCCGGGCTGCCGCACATCGCGCCGGCGCCCCGCTGCCTGCCGGACGTCTACCGCGATATCCGGCAGATAGCCGGGCTGCTGGGGGTTTCGGAGCGCGGCGAGCGCGCCGCGCGCGATATGGAGGCGGCGCTCAAGGCCCGGCCGCGGCCGGCAGCCAAGCCGCGCATCGCCGTTCAGTGGTGGCCCAAGCCGGTCATCGTGCCGGGGCGCCAAAGCTGGGTCTATGACCTCATCGATCTGGCCGGGGGCGAGAATCTGATTGACGACGACGTCGAGAGTCGGCCCCTTTCCAACGAGGAGATGCGGGACCTCGAGCCCGATTTTGTCGTCCTCGCCTGGTGCGGCATCGAATTCGATCGATATCGACCCGAGGTGGTCTACCGCAAGCCCGAGTGGCAGGAGGTGCCGGCGGTCGTTCACCGGCGGGTGGTCCCGATCACCGAGGCGTGGCTCGGGCGTCCGTCGCCGCGCCTGGTGCACGGCTATGAGGCGCTGTGCAAGCTGGTCGACGAGTTCAACCGCGAGCCCGCCGCCTCGACGCCCGCGGAGATGGAGTGAACGCCAGGCTCGCGCCCCGGCGCCTGGCGATGCCCCGGAGCCTCGCCGGATGAGCGTGGACTTTCTCGAGGGTAAGTACGAGATCTTGCAGACCCTTCAGGACGACGGCCAGCAGGCGGTCTTGAGGGCGCGGCATCGCCAGCTCGGGCAGGAAAGTCTGCTGTGGGTGAGGCCCCACAGCCTGGAAGAGCCGGCTAAGCGAGCGTTTTTCGAGTCCAGGCTGCCGTGGTTCACGCGTCTTAAAAGTCCCTCCCTCGCCACGGTGTACGACGTCTTCGTGGACGGCTCGAGGGCCGTGATGGAGTCGGAGTGGCGTGCCGGCGCCGCTCTCCACGACGCGTGGCTGGACTCACCCTGCGGTGACGCCGCCAGGCCTCCCTGGACCCTCGGCCAGCGGCTCGAGCTTTGTCTTCGAATGGTCGGCGCCCTGTCGTTCCTGCACTCCGAGGGCTGGAGTCACGGTGCGCTCAGCCCGAGTAAATTCTGGGTTTCCGGCGGCGACGAGCCGGAGCTGCGGCTCCTGGACCCCGGCTTCGCCCGGCTGGTGGGGGCCCCCGAGCGGACGACCGCGGGCGGCCTTCTGATGGAGCGCCTGCGCTACACGGCCCCGGAGCAATTCGTCGGCGACGAGTCTGAGCCCACGCCCGGCGGGGACCTCTACGTGCTCGGCGTCATGCTCTACGAGCTGCTGACCGGCCACTACCCGATCGCGGGCGATCAGCCGACCTCCATCGCCGCCGGGCACCTCCTGCGTCCGCCGCTTGATTTCTCGATCAGCGATCCCGAAGAGAGGCTGTCGAGCGAGCTGCGTCACGCGCTCCTGCGCTGCCTGGCGAAGTCCCCCGGCGCTCGCTTCGCCAGCGCGCGGGAGCTCGAGGCGAGCCTCGAGAGCTGCGCGCGCGCTCTGCCCGCCCAGGGACCCGCCGCGAGCCCAGGGCCCGAAGCGGTGCGGTCTCCCGAATTCGCCACCGTGCGGCTCCAGGGAGCCCAGCGCCGAGCGGAGATCCGCCGCCTTCTCGATCAGGCTCACGACGCGGCGAGCCGGCGCGATTTCACGGTCGCGCGGCGCTTCCTGAGCGAGGGGCAGGCCCTGGCTCCCGGCGACGATCGGCTCACTCAGGTGCTGCGCGACGTCGAGCGCGCCGCCCGCGATCAGCAGCGACGGGAGAAGCGGCTCCGGCAGGTCGAGGAGGCCGCGGCGGAGATCGAGGGGCTGCTGGCGGTGGGCGACTGGCGCCGCGCCAAGGCGCGGATCGAGGCCGCGGGACAGCTTCTGGGAGCGAGCGATCGGCTGCGGGAGCTGCGGCGGCAGGTCGAGGCTCTCGAGGAGAGAGATCACTCCCCGGCCCGCCGCACGCCGGAGCAGCGGGGTGGGGAGCGGCGGGAGTCCGACGTCGCGACCCAGGCCGACGCCTGGGTGGAGAGAGCGCGCTGGCAGTCCCAGGCGGAGTCCTTTGACGAGGCGCTGGCGAGCCTCGAGGAGGCCCTGCGCCTCGAGCCCGGGCACCAGGGCGCGCGGACTCTCTCCGCGTCGGTGGAGGCCCTCTCCTCCCTGCACGAGGAGCAGGCGGCCAAGGAATCTGCCGTGGTCAACACCACGCGCTCGATCCGCGGGCATCTCGAGGAGAATCAGCCCGGCAGGGCGATGGTCGAGCTCAACCACGCGGTCGCCAAATACGGCGAGCGCCCGGATCTCCAGGAGCTTCGCTTTCAAATCGCCCAGGCTTTTCTGCGCGAGGAGCTGGGCGACGGCCCGCCGCGCCCGGCGTCGCCCGGGCAGGCGAGCGCGCCGCCCGCTCCTCCCGCGCCCCCCGCGCCTCCCCTGCAGCCGGGGCCTCCCTCGCCTCCCGCGGAGCAGCACCCGGAAAGGGTCAGACCTCCCGCGGCCCCCGCCTCGGTGGATCAGCTCCCTCTAGCGGGCCTCGACGCGCCCGCTCTAGGGCCGGCCGATCCCCTGCCGGCAGCCCCCCCATCGGCCCCCGCGGGGCCGGGGCCTTCCGAGCCAGGACTCTCGGGGCCCGGGGTTCAGGATGCCGGAGCTTCGGCAAGGCCGCCGGCTCGTCCGGGATCGCAGCCTTCGCCCTGGCTCGATTTGCGGCGACCCCAGGCCTGGCTGATGATCGTGATCCTGATGGTGCTGGTGGCGATGCTCGGCAATTGGTTCGCGGCGCGTCAGTCGGCCGCGCCTCGGCCGGCGGACGGCCGGCCGGCCCTCGAAACCGAGGACGTGGTGCCCGTTGCGCCCCAGGGCGAGCCGGCCCCGGAAGGGGACTGACTCACCCCTCGGCGCTTTCTCCGCCTGAGCGGGCGCCGCCGGCGGGCGAGTCCGCGCGCGGCCCCTCGATCTGCTCGGCCAACTCCTCGAAGGTCACCCCGAGCCGGCGGGCGGTCTCCGAGGCGAGGGAGGTGCGCGCGACCCCGTCAATGAACTGATAGCTGCCCGCGCCCTCACCCTGCTCGACCTGGAGAAATCTCAGGCCGCCATAGGGCCTGTCGCGCTCCAGCTCGGCGGCGAAATCCA
>JBCCLG010000253.1:0-7248 GCA_039027015.1 Acidobacteriota bacterium
CCCGCATGGAGTCGAGGAGCAGGCCGTCGAGGGTCTCGTCGATGGTGCGTTTCGGCGGCTCGTCGTCGTAGCCCATCTGGAATTTGCCGCGCTGCAGCCGCATGAGCTGAGCGAAGGCGTCGCGACCCTCGATGTCGCCGAAGACGCAGTGAGCGACCTTGCCGTCCTCGAACCACACCTGGCCGCCCTCGTCGCGCTCGGTCACCTTGAGCGAGCCCGTGCGGCGCGACAGCGCCAGGATCTGCACCAGATCCGAGAGCATGGGGAGGGAGAGCTGGCCGGAGAAGGTCGACAGCCGCGCCAGGGCCTGCTGCACCCGCTGGATCAGCCAGCGGTGGTCGAAGGGCTTGTCGACGATCTCGAGCACGCCGAGCTGCTGGGCGCGCTCGCGAATCTCCGGCGTGCCGTAGGCGGTGATCACCAGCACGAGCAGATCGGGCGCCCTTTCCCGGGCCACGCGCACCAGCTCAAGGCCGTCGAGGGTCTTCATCCGCAGATCGGTGATCAGCAGATGGGGAGGCTTCTCGTTGAAGGCCTGCAGGGCCTCGGCGGGATCTGAGAAGCCGAGAAACTCGAAGTCGGGCAGCTCGCGCTGAAAGTGGCGGGTCAGCGTCCAGACGAGATCCGCTTCGTCGTCGACCATGAAGATTCGGGTGCGCATGGCCCCTGAGAGAGCAGGACCCGTGCCAGGCCCCGGGGACGCCGCTCGGAGGCCGTGGCGCTGGGTTTATGGCGGATCGGCGGCTGCGCGCAGCCGGGTCAAAAGAAACCGCCGGGCGATTTTGAACCGGCTCTCGCCGCGCTGCCGGTTCACAATGAACCGGCGAGCTATTCCGGATTCGGCGCGTGCTCCCAGCCGCGCAGGCGCCGCCTCAGGGTGCCGCGGGTGATGCCGAGCTTGGCGGCGGCGTGGGTGAGATTGCCCTCGCATCGATCCAGGACCGCCTCGACGTGGCGGCGCATGGCCTCATCGAGGGTCAGAAGGGGCGCGGCGCCGCCGGACTCCTCGCGCGGCTCGCCCCGCCGCTTGGCTTTCTCGGCCCGGCCCCCGAGCGGCGGCCGCGCTTCGCCGGAGAACGGCGGGGTCTCTCGCCGCAGCAAATACGACGGCAGATGCCGAGGCTCGAGGCTGGCGCCGTCACCCAGCACCAGGGCTCGCTCGAGGGTGTTCTTGAGCTCTCGGACGTTGCCCGGCCAGGCGTAGGCGCGCAGCAGCTCGAGGCTCCGTTCGGCCAGGCGGGGGCGCTCGAGACCCATCTCCTGGGCCATGGCGTTGAGAAAGTGATCGCACAGGGGCTCGAGATCCGAGATTCGCTCGCGCAGCGGCGGCAGCTCGATCTCCAGCACCCGAATGCGGTGGTAGAGATCCTCCCGAAACCGCCCCTCGGCGACCTCCTTCTCGAGATCGCGGTGGGTGGCGGTGACCAGGCGCACGTCGCAGCGCATTTCGCGCTCGCCGCCGATCCGCCTGAAGGGATGCCCTTCGAGCACCCGCAGCAGCTTGGGCTGAACCTCGGGCTGCAGCTCGCCGATCTCATCGAGGAATAAAACGCCGCCCGAGGCCATCTCGAAGAGCCCGCGCCGCGCGCCCTTGGCGCCGGTGAAGGCGCCGGCCTCGTGGCCGAAAAGCTCCGCCTCGAGCAGGCTCGCCGGCATGGAGGCCGCGTTGGCGGTGATGAAGGGCGCCCGGCTGCGCTGGCTCCAGGCGTGAAGCCGCGCCGCGGCCTTCTCCTTGCCCGTTCCGGACTCCCCGCGCAGCAGCACCGGCGTGCGCGGGGAGCGGGCGGCGGCGCGCAGCTGGTCGAGAAAGCGCCTGAAGGCCGAGGCCTCGCCCAGAAAATCGGGTCGGTCGGTGGTGCGGCGGTCCACCGAACGCAGGCTCTCGGCGCGGCTCGCCGCCCGCCCGATGCGCTCGAGGGCGTGCCGCAGAAGATCTCCGGGCGCCGGCTTCACCAGGTAGTCCACGGCGCCCAGGCGCAGGGCCCGCACCGCGCTCTGGGCCTCGTCGCGGGCGGTGAGCACGGCGACGGGGCACGACGGCGCGAGGGCGAGGAGCTGCTCGAGAACCCGCAGGCCGTCGGCGTCGGGCAGGCCGAGGTCGAGCAGCGCGGCGTCGGCGCCGCCCTCGCTCATCATGCGCCGCAGCAGGGCATTGGCCTCGGCGCCGCTCGCCGCCCGCTTTACCTCGTGTCCCAGGCCGCGCAGCCGCCGCTCGGTGGCGAAGGCGACGTCGGGATCGTCCTCGACGAGCATCAGGCGCACGGCTCGCCTCCCGGATCGTGCATCACCGGCAGCAGCAGGCGAAAGGTGGTGCCCACGCCCTCCTGGGAAGCCGCCACCTCGAGCCGGGCCGCGCCCTCGTTGGCGAGGCGCATGGCGATCGGCAGGCCGAGGCCGGTGCCGCGCGGCTTGGTGGTGAAGAAGGGGTCGAAGATCTCGCCGAGAACGTCGGCGGGAATGCCGTGGCCCCGATCCTCAACCTCGAGGGCGACGAAGGTGCCGGAGGTGGAGCCCAGGGCGGGCAGCGGCCCCCGGCCGGTGACCCGCACCTCGGTGGGGCAGGAGGTGGCGTCGAGGGCGTTCTCGAGCAGGATCATCAGAATCTCGATGCCGTGGTCCCGATCGACGTACACCCGCGGCAGGCAGTCCGGCAGATCGACGGTCGCGGTCTCGCCCGCCGTGCGCCAGCGGAAGTCGAGCATCTCGATGGCCTGGTGCACCAGCTCCACGGGGTCGACCTCGTCGCGCCGCGGGGCGCCGCTGTGGGTGAAGCGGAGGGAGCGTCGCACCAGGGCCTCGATGCGCTCGACCAGCGCGAGAATGCGCCGCGTATATTCCCGGCGGTCGTCGGCGGCGTCCAGCTCCTCGCGCATGGCCTCGGCCAGCGAGCGCACCGCGGCGAGGGGATTGCGCACCTGGTGCGCGAAGCCCGCGGCCATGCTGCCGAGGGCCGAGAGCCGCCGGAGCTGCTCGAGGTCCTGAAGACCCGGATGAATCTCGTCGAGCGGGCGCATCATCAGAATGTGGTGGGGCTCGCGCGCGCCGTCGACCACCGCGCGCAGGGCCGTGACCCCGACCTTGACCGGCGGACTGCCGACGTTCAGGTCGGATTTCCGCTCCTCGACCGAGGAGGGCAGCGGCAGCATGTCGAGCAGCGCCGGATCGGGCCACACCTCGCGAATCGGCAGGCCCGCGCTGGCCGCGGCGTCTACCCCGAGAAGCTGCTCGGCCTTGCGGTTGAGAAAGCTGACGCGCAGCTCCGCATCGAGGGAGAGAACCCCGAAGGGCACGTGGGCGAGAATCTGCTCCATGGCCAGCAGGCGGGCGCCGCCTGTTTCCATGGAGCGCTCGAGGGCGTCGGTGCGTCTCTCGAGGGCCGCGCTGCGCCGCTCGCTGCTGACGTCGCTCTGCAGGCCCACGTAGTGCGTGAGCTGGCCCAGGGAGTTGTGCACCGGGCTGAGCCGAAGATCGTTCCAGAAGGTTCGGCCGTCCCGCCGGTAGTTGAGCAGGGTCACGCGATGCTGACGCCCCTTGGCCACCGCCTCGCGGATCGCCGCGACCGACTCCGGGCGCGTCTCCGGGCCCTGGAGAAAGCGGCAGTTGCGCCCGAGGACCTCCTCCAGGGGAAATCCGGTCAGCTCGATGAAGGCGCGAGTGGCGTAGACCAGGGGAGATCCGGGCTTCTGCACGTCGGCGATGGTGATGCCGCCGTTCATTTGATCCATCACCGGGGCCAGGATGCGGAAGAATTGCTGGGCCTTCATGACGCGAACGGATTTCCTCTGCCAGGGGGGGAACGGGACGATCCAGGGGGCCACGGGACGCTGGCGCTTCCGCCGACGCCGCCGAGGGCTCTAGCGTTTTCTCTCTCTCTGCGATGACAAGAATTTCTGAGCGCACGCGGGACCGCGATCTCAGAAATCAAGGAAGCGAATTTTCAGCGCCGCGAGTTTTTGAGCGCAGTCAAACTCTCCCCACAGCTTAACCGCGGGGAATGGGGTCGCGCTATCGTAATTCTCTGGCTCGCGCTATTCGCCCGAAACGGCCCGGAAAAAGTCCTTCGAACGCTGGATTTCTCGCTTTAGAAGCGGTTTTCTCGCTTCATAGATCGGGCATTTCAGAAAGACTAAATTTGCGGGCCTACTCGCGGGTACGAGAACGTCCTACAGGATCTTGACCTAAATGGTTCGCGATTTTATCCATCAAAACGTAGTAGTCGATCGGCTTGGAGACCAGGTCGCTGCAGCCCGCGTCCTGAGCCCTGTGGATCTCGCGGCTGGTCACGTGTCCGGTGACGGCGATGATCGGGATGTGCGCCAGGGCCGGGTCCTCCCGAAAAACGGCGGTCGCGGTCCAGCCGTCCATTTTCGGCATGGCCAGATCCATCAGCACCAGATCCGGGCGCGGCGTCCTCGAGGCCTGCGCCAGGGCGCTCTGCCCGTCGTTTGCGGTGGTGGTCTCGTGGCCGCCGAAGGCCAGCAGCCGGGTGAGCACGTCGCGGTTGTCGGAGTTGTCGTCGACGACGAGGATTCTGGCCATGAGAGAAGGATCCTCCGGGTGCCGGGGGTGAACGAAAGAAGAGCGAGAGCGGGAGAAGCGACTCTCAGGCGGCCTGAGAATCCTCGGGATGGGAGAGGCTGGCCGGCAGCGCAACCGTGAAGGTGGAGCCGCTGCCGGGGCTCGACTCCACCGCGATCTCGCCGCCGAGCAGCTGGCAGAGCTGCCTGCTGACCACCAGACCGAGGCCCGTACCGCCGAAGCGGCGCGTGGTGGAGCTCTCGGCCTGGCGAAACGGCTCGAAGATGATCTCGAGGTGCTCCTCCTCGATGCCGATTCCGGTATCGCGGATGCGGAAGAGGAAGCCATGGCCGACCGCCGGAGGGGTCTCCGGAGCGCCGGCGCCCTCGGTGGCCAGAACCTCCACGTGCACCTCGCCGTTCTCGGTGAACTTCAGCGCGTTGGAGAGCAGGTTGAACAGGATCTGCCTGAGCTTGCCGGGGTCAGAACGCATGGTGCCGAGGCCGCCGATGGGCGCCGAGAAGTGCAGCGTATTGCCGCCCTCGGCGGCGAGAGGCTCGGCCACCGCCACCACCTCCTGCACCAGGCCTGTGACCTCGAAGTCGAGCACCTCCAGCTCGATCTTGCCCTGCTCGATCTTCGAGAAGTCGAGCAGATTGTTGATCACCGTCAGCAGGTGCTTACCGGCGCCGTCGAGGCGCTGGAGATCGTCGATGATGCGCGCGTCGCCCCGGGCCTTCGCCTCCAGGTGCATTAGCTGGGCTAGGCCGAGCATGGCGTTGAGCGGCGTGCGCAGCTCGTGGCTCATGGTGGCGAGAAAAACGCTCTTCGCCGAGTCGCGCGCCTCGGCCTCGGCGCGGGCGCGGTACGCCGCCTCCTCGGCCTCCTTGCGGCGCACCAGATCCTCGGTCAGGCCGCGCTGCCGGGTCAGGCTGGCCTGCAGCTCGTCGTTCTGCTGCTCGAGGGCCGCGCGCTGGCGGCGCAGGCTGCTCACCATGCCGTTGAAGTTGTCGGCCAGGCGCGACAGCTCGTCGCCCCGCGGATCGCGCACCCGCTGGTCTAGGTCGCCCTCGGCGACCCGCCGGGTCGCCGAGCTGAGGCGGCCGATGCGGCGCGACAGGGTCGAAGCCAGCGCCAGGCCGACGATGGCTGAGATCAGGATCGAGAGGGCCGTGTCCGTCAGGATGAAGACCCGCGACTCGCGGTGGGTAGCGCCGACCTCCTCCATGGCCCGCTGGGCGGCCAGCTCGTCGAGCCTGGCCAGGTCGTTGAGGGCCGCGGTGAGCCTGGCGTACGCCGGGTTTAGCCGGCTGAACGCCGGCTGCACGGTGCCCGTGTTGGAGCGCCTTATGGCCGGCAGAAAGTCCTGGCGGTTGGCCCTCTCATAAATCTCCCACAGGGCCTCGAAGGCGCGCAGGGCTTCTGACGCCTCGCGACTCTCCGGGTCGTCGGCGCTGGCTCCGGCGTCTTCGCCGGTGAGCTGCCGATGGCGGGCGATCAGCTCGGCCATCCTCTTCTCGGCCTGCGCCATGCTGGAGTGCAGGCGCTGGCGGTCGGAGCTGTTGGCGTGCACCATGAACTCGAGCTGCAGGGCGCGGTAGCTGCTGACCGCTTCCTGCAGCTGCTCAACGTTGCGGATGGCCGGGATGGTGGTCTCCTCCATGCGGCTGGCCTGCCGGCCCATGGAGGCCATCTGGGAGAGGGCGAAGAAGCCCAGGAGGAGCATCAGGATCAGGTCGACGCTGAAGGCGCCGAGCACCCGCTGGCGGATCGACAGACTCATGGCCCCGAGGTCCCGAGGTCGTGCGCGAGCAGCCGCTCGATCGGCAGGCTTCCGGCCGCGGTGCCGGGGCCGAAGGCCGAGCCCGCGCGGCGGCGCCGCAGGCGATCCCGGTTCAGCTCGTAGGCCCGCTCCGGCAGCTCCACGTAGCCCACCGAGCGCACCGCCTGGGACGCCACCTCGAGGTAGAGATCGGCGAAGGCGAGGACTTCTCTCCGCTCCAGGGCCGGAATCGAGAAATAGAGAAAGAGCGGCCGCGACAGCGGGCTGTAGCTGCCGTCGCGGATGCTCTCTTCCCGCGGGGCGATGCAGCCGGCTCCTGAGTCGATGGCGACGGCGTGGAGGCGGTCGCGGTACTCCTGAAAGTAGGCCAGGCCGAAAAAGCCCAGGCCGCTCGGATCGCCGGCGATGCGCTGGGCGAGCACGTAGTCGTCCTCGCTGGCGACCACGTCCCGGCGGGCGCTGCGGCCCGCGCCGAGGACCGCGCCGGTGAAGTAGTCGGAGGTCCCCGAGTCTTGGCCGGGGGCGAAGAGGGTGATGGGAGCGTCTGGCCAGCCCGGGCGCAGGTCGCTCCACAGGGCCACGGCGGCGGCCCCGGGCTGCGCGGCCCACAGGCGGCGCAGCTCGTCGAGGGTCAGGCACGACACGAAATCGTTGGCCCGGTTGACCACCACCGACACGCCGTCAAAGGCGATGGGCACCTCGACGAAGCCGATGCCCCGCCCGGCGCACGCCTCGCTCTCCGGGCCCGTGATCGGCCGCGACGCGTCGGCGACGTCGATCTCGCCGCGGCAGAATTTCTCAAAGCCGCCGCCCGTGCCGCTGACCCCGAGCCGCACCGCGCTGCCGGGTGCCAGGCGCTCGAAGGCGGCGCTCACGCTCTCGGTGATCGGGAAGACCGTGCTCGAGCCGTCGATGGTGATCGAGCCGTCGAGCTCGGCGTAGAGGGA
>JBCCLG010000254.1:0-7244 GCA_039027015.1 Acidobacteriota bacterium
GACCCAGAAATCCACCGTGCTTACCGCCACCGGCTACACCTACGCCCGCCAGCGGGCGGCGGTGGGCGCCAAGGTGATCGGGCGCATCCTAGAGATTCCGGTGGAGGAGGGCGACGCGCTCGAGGAGGGCGACCTGATCGCCGTTCTCGACAGCGACGATCTCGAGGCGGCGGTGGCGCAGCAGAAGGCCACCGAGCTGGAGGCCAGAGCTCGCCTAGCCGACGCCCGGCGCGAGGCCGCCCGCCTCGAGCGGCTGGTGGCCGCGGAGATCTCCACCCAGGCCGAGCTCGACGCCGCCCGCACCTCCGTGGAGGTCATCGAGGCGCAGATCGAGCTGGCCATGGCGGGCGTGGCGTCGGCCGAGGCGCGGCTCGCCTACACCCGGATTTATGCCCCGATAAAGGGCGTGGTGATCGAGAAAAACGTCGAGGTCGGCGAGATGGTGGCGCCCGGCGGCTTCACCTCCCAGCAGTCGACCGGCGCCATCCTGAGAATGGCGGATCCGAGCTCCCTCGAGGTCGAGGCCGATATCAACGAGAGCTACATCGCCCGTCTCGAGCGCGGCCAGCCGGTATCCATCGCGGTCGACGCCGTGCCGGACCACCGCTTCCGGGGCCGCCTGCGACAGATCGTGCCGACCGCCGATCGCCAGCGCGCCGTGGTGCAGGTCAAGGTCTCGATCGACGACCTGGACGCCCGCCTGGTGCCCGACATGAGCTGCACCGTCACCTTCCTCGAGGAGAACACACGCACCGAGGAGCTGGCGGCCGAGCCTATCCTGCTCTACGTGCCGCAGGCGGCGGTGCGCGAGAGCGGCGGCGAGAGCGCGGTGTGGGTGCTCGAGGACGGCGTGGTGGAGCGCCGCGTGGTCGAGCTCGGCGAGGCCGAAGGCGAGGACCGCGTGCTGCTCTCGGGGCTGTCGGCGGGCGAGAGGGTGGTGGTCGGCGGCGGCGAGGGCTTGGAAGACGGCCAGAAGGTGCGCCAGGCCGAGCCTTGATGGATGGAGGCGAGTTCGATTGGAGCTGAAGCGTGAGAAAGACGACTCCGGGAACCTGGATCGAATGGAATCGAATCGAAAAGCGAGGAGCATCATGAGCCCCACAAGCAGCAGCCGAGAGGCAATCGTTCGGTGTGAAGGCATCACCAAGACCTACCGCCGAGAAAATTTCAGGGTGGAGGTGCTGCAGGGCGTCGACCTCGAGATCGAGGCCGGCGAATACGTGGCGCTCATGGGTCCCTCGGGCTCGGGCAAGAGCACGCTGCTGAACCTTCTGGCCGGCATCGATCAGCCGTCCGGCGGCCGCCTCGAGGTGGCCGGGCGCGACATCGCCAAGCTCGGCGAGAGCGATCTGGCGCGCTGGCGGCACCGCCACATCGGCTTTATCTTCCAGTTCTACAACCTGCTGCCCGTGCTCACCGCGTTCGAGAACGTCGAGCTGCCTTTGACCCTCGGCGGCGGCAATAAGAAGCTGCGCCGCAAGAAAGTCGAGACCGCCCTCGAGGTGGTGGGTCTTTCGGACCGAACGACCCACTACCCGCGGCAGCTTTCGGGCGGTCAGGAGCAGCGGGTGGCCATCGCCCGGGCGATCGTCACGGATCCGACCCTGCTGCTCGCCGACGAGCCGACCGGCGATCTCGATGCCGACAGCGCGGCCGAGATTCTGGAGCTGCTCGAGCAGCTCAACAAAGATTTCGGCAAGACCATCATCATGGTGACGCACGATCCCGGAGCCGCCGAGCGCGCCGGCCGCCTCGTGCGCCTGCACAAGGGACTGCTGGCCTCCGAGGCCGCCTGAGAGACATCCACCGGGAGATCCACGTCATGGGCAGACTCATTTGGCGCAACCTGATGCGCAACAAGCTGCGCACCCTGCTGACCGTTTCGAGCGTCGGCCTGGCGCTCTTCATCCTCACCCTCGGCTCGGCGCTGCTCGCCGCCATCGAGAGTACCGAGGGCACCTCGGCGAGCCGCATCGTGGTGCGCCACCGGGTGTCGCTGACCTTCTCGATGCCCGAGGCCTACGAGCAGCGGCTCCAAAGCCTCGAGCACGTGCAGGCGGTCACGCCCCTGCAGTGGTTCGGCGGCACCTATAAAGACCAGCGGCCGGAGAATTTCTTCGCCCGCTTCGGCGCCGAGCCCGACACTCTCTTCGAGGTCTTCGACGACTACACCTTCTCTCCCGAGCATCTGGAGGCCTTCAGGAAGGACCGCTCCGGCTTCATGGCCGGCCAGGCCCTGGTCGATAAATACGGCTGGAAGATCGGCGATCGCATCAACATCAAGGGCGACATCTTCCCCATCGACCTCGACCTCACCCTGCGCGGTATCTTCACCAAGCCCGACGGCGAGGCCCAGGAGCAGCAGGTCTTCTTCCAGCGGCGCTATATGGAGGAGGCGATGGGCAATCCGGGCATCATCGGCACCTACTGGCTGCGCCTCGATTCGCCCGACAGCGTGCCGGCGGTGACCCGCGCGGCCGAGGAGATGTTCGCCAACTCGGCGGCGCCGGTGCGCGCCGAAACCGAGGAGGCGTTCACCCTCTCGTTCCTCGAGATGCTGGGCAACGTGCGACTGCTGCTCGGGGTGATCGGCCTGGCGATCATCGTGTCGATCCTCTTTATCACCGCCAACACCATGGCTATGGCGGCGCGCGACCGCACCCGCGAGGTGGCGGTGCTGCGCACCCTGGGCTTCCGGCGCGGCCAGGTCACCGGGCTGGTGCTCTTCGAGTCGCTGCTGGTCGGACTGCTCGGCGCGGTGCTCGGCGCCCTGGCCGGCAGCTTCCTGATCAGCGGCCTAGCCCAGGCGATGCAGGGCATCTTCCCGGTCTTCGGCACCATGAAGGCCACCCCCGGCATCCTCGGCCTGGCGCTCGCAGTCGGGCTGACCATCGGCCTCGTCTCCGGGGTCTTTCCCGCCTTCGCGGCCTCCCAGCGCAGCATCGTCGACGGATTGAGGAGAGTGGGCTGATGAAAATCCCGATCAAGTACAACGTCCGCAGCCTCTTCGTGCGCAAGGGCACGACTTTCATGACCATGGCGTCGATCGCCGTGGTGGTGCTGGTCTTCGTCGGCGTCTTCTCTCTGGGCGTCGGTCTGGAGCAGGCTTTCAAGGCGAGCGGCGACCCCGACACCCTGCTCGTTTTGCGCGACGGCGCGCGCAGCGAAACCGAGAGCGCCCAGCCGTTCAGCGTTTACCGCGACATCGCGGCGCTGCCGGGCATCGTGCAGAGCGCCGACGCCCGGCCCCTGGCCTCCGGCGAGGTGATCATCCTGCAGATCTTCGAGCGCGGCGACGGCAGCGAGTCGAACCTGGCGGTGCGCGGCGTCTCGCCCACGGCGCGCTCCATGCGCTCGGGTTACCGTCTCGTCGAGGGGCGCGAGTTTGAGCCGGGCAAGGCCGAGGTGATCGTGGGCCAGCGGCTGATCGGTCGCTTTTCCAACCTGGGCGTCGGCGAGCAGGTGACCTTCGGCCGCGTGCCGTTTACCGTGGTCGGCGTCTTCGAGGCGGGCGGCGGCGGCGCGGAGTCCGAGGTGTGGGGCGCGATCACCGACATCAGCGACGCCTTCAACCGCCCGAGCTACGTCTCGTCGATCCGCCTGGCGACCACCTCGCCGGCGTCGGCCGCGACCCTGACCGAAACCATCGAGTCCGACCAGCGCTGGCGCATGAGCGTGCAGACCGAGGCGGAGTATTACGCCGGCCAAAGCTCGGCCAACACCGGCCAGTTCAAGGCCCTGGGGCTCGTGCTGGCGGTGCTCATGGGATTCGGCGCGTGCTTCGCCGCGGCCAACACCATGTACGCCCAAATCGCCAACCGCGGGCGCGAGGTCGGAACGCTGCGAGCCCTCGGCTTCCAGCGCGGCACCATCCTGGCGGCCTTCCTGATCGAGGCCGCGGTGCTGGGCCTGTTCGGCGGTCTTCTGGGGGTTCTCTTGGCCCTGCCGCTGCACGGCATTTCCGCCGGCACCACCAACTTCATCACCTTCTCGGAGATTACTTTCGAGCTGGCGCTGTCGCCGCCGGTGCTCGCCGGCGGGGTGATGCTGGCCGTTTTGACCGGCATCGTCGGCGGCCTGCCGCCGGCCTGGTCGGCGTCGCGCCGGCAGATCACCGGCCTGCTGCGGGAGAGCTGACCCTCTGCTCGGCGCCTGGCTGGCCTGCCTCTTCGCTCCGGCCCTTCTCGCCGTCGGCTGGGGCCCCGCGCGCCGGCTGGTGGCGGGCCGATCGGGCGCGGCGTGGACGCTGACCCTGGCCGCGTTCATCGGCCCGGTGCTGGTGGCGGGCTGCCTGTGGCTCCTGAGCCTCGCGGGCGCGGCGTGGACCCGGCCGGCGGTGCTGGCCGTTCTGGGGGCGCTGGGCGCGGCGTCCTGGGCTCTCGCCCGCTCCGCTCCGGCGCCTCAGCCCTCAGTCTCCCAGAACGGCAGGTGGGCGTGGCCCCACGCGGCGGCGGCCACGGCGGCCTTCGCGGCGGCCGCGCTCCTGCGCTGGAACGTTCACGCCGACTACGTCTACCACTGGGGGCAGAAAGCGGCGCGCAACGCGCTTTTGGGGGGCATCGACTTCGCCTTCCTGACCCGGCCCTGGAACGCCCATCTGCACCCCGACTACCCCAACCTCATGCCCACCCTCGGCGCCGCCGGCTTCGTGGTGGCGGGCGAGATCCGCTGGCTGGCCTCCGCCGCGCTGGCGATCCTGTGGTTCGCGGCCCTGGCCGGCGCCCTCGTCACCCTCGCCAGCCGCCTGGCGGCGACTCGCCTGGGCTGCAGCGCCGCCGCCGGCGTCGCCCTGTGGGTGGCGGCCGCCTTCGCCATCGGCTTTCGCCAGGCCGGCGGCGCCGACCTGCCGATGTGCGCCGCGGTGGCCGCCGGCGCCGTGCTGCTGACCGCGCGTCCCGGCCGGGAGCTCGACGCCCAGGTCGCCTGGGTGGCCGCCTTTGCCGCCGGCACCAAGCTCGAGGGCATGCCTTTGGCCGCCCTTCTGCTGACGGCCCATTTCGCGCGCACCCGCGGGTTTCTTGAGCCGCCCAAGGCCCTGCTGCGCCGGGCGGCGATCCTCACCCTGCCGGCGGCGCTGGTTTTCAGCTTCTGGCTGGCCGGCGTGGCGCGCTACGGCCTGTTCTCCGAGGCGAATACCGCCGGGCTCGAGGCGGAGCGCCTCGGAATCGCGCTGCGCGGGCTGGCGGACGTGGCGACGCGGGGGTCGATCTGGCGCGGCTCCACGGCGATCTTTCTCGCCCTGCCGGCGCTCGTCCTGGCGCGCCGGGAGCGCTGGGCGGCCCTGTGGATCGGCGCGCAGCTCGTCTTCTACATTTACGCCTACGCCGCCGGTCCCAAGGACACCGAGCACTGGATCGAGACCAGCGCTGCCCGGCTGCTCTTCCATCTGCTGCCGAGCCTCTGGGTTTTGGGCATCGCCTGGCTGGATCGACGCTCGGCGGGGCCCGGGAGCTGGGAGTCCGAGTAAGCTCACGGGGCGATGCCTGATCCCGAGCGCTGCCTGCTGGTTTTCCCGCGCCTCCTGCCCCACGCCCTCGCCATGCGCGGGCTGATCTCCTCCCTGGCGGCCACCGGCAGGCAGCTGGTGGCGGTGACGGCCGGCGAGCAGGCGGCGCTGCTCGACCCGGCGCTCATGGCGCTGCGTCTCGAGAACACCCCCGAGCATTTGGACGCTCCCCTGAGCCTGCCGCGCGACAGCGCCTCGCCCGAGCGCCTGCGCTCCCTGGGCTTCGCCGAGGCGGTGCTCTGCGAGCCCTCGTGGTGGGCGGCGCGCTCGATGGCCGCGGGAATCCCCCGCCGGCGCGGGCCGATGGGCGGTCTTTTCGGACCGTTTTTAACCGAGCGTTTTCGGCTCGAGGGCGCCGGCGTCGGGCCCGCCGGCGCGGCGCAGCGCGCGCGGGCCCTCGCCGAGGCCCTGGGGTTGGCGTGGCGGCCCATGCCCCTTCTCCACCGCCCGGAGATGTGGCAGCGCATCGGCCGCGACCGCCTGGTGAACGCCAAGATCGACCCGGAGGCGCCGTGCGTCGGCCTATACCTCGGCAACCACGGCGGGCGCGACGGCGTGTGGCCCGGAGAGCGGGTGGAGGAGCTGGCCCGCCAGCTGCGCAGGCGCCGGCCGACCCTGCAGATCGTTCTCTTGGCCGTGGAGGCGGATTTGTGGCAGTCGGTGCTGCTCTACGAGCGCACCGGCAAGATCCACCCGGTGGTCGGCCCGGATCTGGCCGCCGACGGTCACGCCGCGGTGATCTCGCACCTCGATCTGGTGGTGTCGGCGGACTCGAGCTTCCTGCACATCGCGGCGGCCGTGGGAACGCCGTGCCTCGGGCTCTATGCGCAGAAATCCGAGGAGTGGGGGCCGCTCGGCGAAGGCTGCCACCGGGTGCAGCGCCGGCCGCTCAAGAAGCTCGAGGTCGCCGAGGTGCTGGAGCGCTGCGAGGCGATCCTGGAGTCGGAGAGTGAGGGAGCGGCGGCGGCATCGCCGCCGTCGGCGGAATGAGCGGCGCCTCTCCCATCACGGTGCGCGCGTGGCTCGAGTCGCGGCATATGCTCGCGTCCGGGGACGCGGCGGGGCCGGCGACGCTCTTCACCCCGGCGGAAGAGGGCTCGGGCGCGGGCCCCAGGGCCGGCGCTCTTCTCGACGCCGCCTTTTTGGCTCAGCCCTTCGAGCCCACCGCGGCGGACCGCGCCGCCGCCTGGCAGCTCGCCATCGAGCTGCGAACGCGCATCAGCACCCAGGAGCTGCATCCCCGCTCGGGCGACGAAGAGGCCGCGCTCGCCAGCCTGCGCCTGCTCTTCGAGCGCACCCGCGAGGTGCTGCGCGAGCGCGGGCCCGAGAGCCGTCTGCTCGCCGGCCTGGTGGTCCCGGTGCTCAATCAGACTCTCCGGCCGCTGACCGCGCGCTGGCATCGCCGGCTGATCGACGGACACCGCGTGCGCGACGACGATCGGCGGACCTTCCGCGTCGAGCTCGCGGCTCTTCAATTCGCCCTGCGTCAGCTGCTGACGCTCCTGGGCTCCGTGGCCGAGGGGGAGGATTTCGTGCCGGACCTCTTCCCCGGCGGTCGCGATCCCGAGGGCGGCGAGAACTCCGGCGCGCGGGCCATTCCCTTCGACTCCCTTCTCGGGCTCGACCCGGCCGACGCCGATCGGCTGCTCGAGCACGAACGCCCCGCGGTGGTGCGCCATCGCCGAGCGGAGCGCGCCTCGGGCCGCGAGGAGGCCTCGGCGGACGGCGTGCCGAGCGA
>JBCCLG010000255.1:0-7244 GCA_039027015.1 Acidobacteriota bacterium
GTCCGACCAGTGGCGATCCAGAGGCTCGAGGTCCTCGTATTCGCGAATCGCCGCCTCGACGCTGATCGCGCCCTTGCATACCCGGCGCAGGCCGGTGTCGGCATGGGAGGCGACTACCCAGATATTTCGGTTCTCGACCGCGGCGGTGAGCGCGTCGTAGTTCTCTTTGAGCTGGGTGCGGGTGGCAAAAGCCAGGGACGAGACCTCGCGGGCCGCCAGCTCGCTGGAGATGGCGGCGCCGATCTCGCGCAGGAAGTCGTCTTCTCGGACGTGCTGCTCGCCGACGGTGTCCTCGTGGCTCTCCTCGTCGTAGAGGTCGGTGAGCTCGCGCAGGAGAGGCAGGCTGCGCTCGATGAGGTCCTTGACGCGCTGCACGGCCTCGTCTTCGATGGAGAAAAAGCCGGTGTCGTCAGGCACCACAAAGGTCACCGCCAGAGCGTCCTGAGCGAGGACGCCCAGGCGTTCGAGCAGGGCGCTTTTTCGAGCGTCGGTCATGAACAGTCCCACGCGGCTCGGCCCGGCGCCTCTCGACTTAAATCTCGAGAGCTGGCCTCGAGAACAGGCCCGGGTCGGCTCGCTGAAGCGGCGAGCTTATCCGATCTCGCCGCGGCGAAAGCTTCAAGTAAGCCCCAGCCTCTTCATTTTCTTGCGCAGTCCTTCTCGCGAAATGCCCAAACTCTGCGCCGCCCGGGTGCGGTTGCCGCCGGTCAAGCGCAGATGTAGCTCGATCAGCTCTTTTTCCTGGTCCGCCAGGCTGATCGGCGCGTGGGGTCTGTGCGCGACCCGCTCGCTGCGCTGAATGCGCTGGGACAGGCGATCGACGGTGAGGGGCGTCCCGTCGGGGCTGACCGCGATCAGGCGCTTGGCCTCGTTCTCCAGCTCGCGCACGTTGCCGGGCCAGGCGTAGGCCTGCAGCACGCCCTCGAGCAGGGGCGAGACCTCGGGCACGCTGCGCTTCTGGTCTTCGCTGGCCTTGTCGAGGAAGTGGTAGAAGAGCGGCAGGATGTCGTCGGGTCTGGAGGCTAAGGGCGGCAGATCGAGGGTGATGACGTTCAGGCGGTAGAGCAGATCTTCACGAAACGCCCCGCGCCGCACTTCGGCCTCGAGGTCGCGGTTGGTGGCGGCTAAGAAGCGCACGTCGACGCGCTGGGGGCGAGTGGCCCCCACCTGCTGGACCTCGCCGAACTGCAGGGTGCGCAGCAGCTTGACCTGCAGCTCCAGGGGCAGCTCTCCCACCTCGTCGAGGAAGACCGAGCCGCCGTCCGCCGAGGCGATCACCCCGACCTTATTGCCGGTGGCGCCGGTGAAGGAGCCGCGCAGGTGGCCGAACAGCTCCGACTCGAGCAGGGTCGGCGAGATGGCGCCGCAGTTGACGGTGACGAAGGGCTTTTGGGCGCGCTGGCTGTTGAGGTGCAGGGCGCGCACGATCAGCTCCTTGCCCGTGCCCGAGGGCCCCTGCACGAGCAGCGGCAGGTCCGAGCTCGCCACCTGACCCACGGTCTCGAGAATCTTCAGAAATTCCGGATCGCGGGTCACGATGCCCGGGAATTTATGGCGCGCGAAAAGGTCGGTTTCGAGCAGGCTGTTGCGCTGCTCGAGCATAATGCGCTGCAGGCACTGGTGGAGGGCGCGAGAGGAGATCTCGAGGATCTGCCCGAAGAGCCTGAGCTGCGTTTCGCCGAACAGCGACTCGAGGTTGCTCGACTCGAGGTACAGCACCCCGACGGCCTGGCCGTTGACCACCAGCGGGGCGGCCAGAACCGAGCGCAGGCGCATGCGCAGAATGCTGTCGGTATCGGCGAAGCGGGCGTCCGCGAGGGCGTCCTCGATGAGAATCGGCTCCTGCTCATCGAGCACCCGCTTGACGATCGAGTGGCTGATCGGCTCGCGGCGCCCCTCGAGCTCGTCGCGCCGCCAGTTGCGCACCACTTTGAAGTCGAGACCCTCGCCGCGGGTGAGCACCAGGAAGCCACGCTCCGCGCTCACGATGGTCAGCGAATGCTGCACCACCGCGTCGAGCATGGCGTCATAGTCGTCGAGCTGGAGAAGCTCGCGGGCCAGATCGAGCAGGCGGACGGTGTCTCGACCGGCAGGCGTCGAGCTGGAAGGCATGGTGTGCACCAAAATCAAGCAAGTGACAAGAAGACGAACGCAGTTAGTGAGTGTACCAGCTCGCCGCGATCGTCCGTTCGGCGTGGTTAGAGGCTCAGCGCACGATGGTCAGCAGCACCAGAACGGCCGCCAGTCCGAGAAGACCCAGGGCGTAGAGAAGCACCCGGGTGGGCTCGACCCCCGAGCTTTCTTCGGCCGGTCCGCGCCGAAGGTAGCGCTCGATCAGCGCGCGCACCTGCGCGGCGTCTTGAGGCCGGGTGTCCGGATCGACGCTGATCAGCCGCTGCACCAGCTCGTCGAGCCAGGGGGGCGTGTCGGGCACCTTCTCCCGCAGCCGGGGCGGCGTGGTGGAGAGCAGCGCCCTGGCGTAGGACACCATGCTCTCGCCCGGATAGGGCGGCTCGCCGGCGATCAGCTCGTAGAGCAGCACCCCGAAGGCGAAGAGATCCGCCCCCGGCCCCACCTGCTCGCCGCGCAGCTGCTCGGGGGCGAGGTAGGGCAGGGTGCCCATCACCGTGCCGTCGAGGGTGAGATGGGAGGTGGTGTCGAGGTCCCGGGAGCCGGGCAGGAGCTTCACCAGCCCGAAGTCGAGCAGCTTGACCTCGCCCTACGGCGTGATGCGCACGTTGGCCGGCTTGAGGTCGCGGTGCACGAGGCCCCGCTGGTGGGCGGCGCTCAGGGCGTCGAGGATCTGGCTGCCGATCGCCAGGCAGCGCCCGAGGTCGGTTCCTTCCTGGATCAGCTCCCCGAGGTCGCGACCGGGCAGCCACTCCATGGCGATGTAGGGCAGATCCACCGGCTCGTCGGCGTCCGCGCGGCGCTCCCCCGGCGGCCGCTCGAAGGCGCCGTGCTCGGTGGGCTGCTGCTCGTCGGGCAGATCGAGCCCGAGCTCGAAAAGCCCGGCCATCGGCACGCTCAGCTGGCCGACCTCGAGCACGCGCACGATGTTGGGGTGGTCGAGCGCCGACACGGTGCGCATCTCGCGCCGAAAGCGGGCATGAACGTCGCTGGCGTGGCCGATCTCGGGGCGCAGAAGCTTGAGCGCCAGGCGCTCGCCGCTGCGGCTGTCGGTGGCCAGGAAGACGGCGCCCATGCCGCCTCGGCCGACGGCTTTTTCTATCTCGAAAGGTGGCAGCTTAAGGGAAGTCATGGATCCAAAGGAGGCCGGCGGAGCGCGCCTCGACCGCGGGGCCGGGTCAGAGGCTCTCGAGCACCGCGTCGCCGCTCGACACCGAGACCTCGCGGCCCGGCTCGACGCCGAGGTAGGTCACCGTGCCGTCGTCGATCACCGCGGCGAAGCGGGTCACGCGGGTGCCGAGGCCGATCACGGAGAGGTCGAGCTCGAGCCCCAGGGCGCGGGCGTAATCGCCGTTGCCGTCGCTGTAGAAGTCGATGAAGTCGCCGGCGTTGAGGGATTTGGCCCAGGCGGCGGTCACGAAGGGATCGTTGGCCGTTACGCAATAGATGCGCTCGATGCCCCGCTCGCGCAGCCTGTCGGCGTTGACCAGGAAGCTCGGCACGTGGGCCTCGGCGCAGGTCGGCGTGAACGCGCCGGGCACGGCGAAAAGGGCGACTTTTTTGCCGTCGAAAAGGGAGTGGACGTCGACCGCTTCGATGCCGTCCTCGGTCAGCTGGCGCAGCTGTCCCTCGGGCATCTTGTCGCCTGCTTGAATGCTCATGGCGTCTCCTGTGGGGGATCGGTGGGGTAGGGCCGCGCGGTGGCCCGCGCCTCGGCGCGGATTCGTCGCAGGCCGAGGAGTGTACCCCGTGCTCCGCCGCCCCACGAGCCGCGGCGGAGAGGGTCATGACTCGAAACGTGACTTTCGGCACCTGCGGACATGACCTTCGCCGGGCGAGAGTGGGTAAGCGTCGCAGAGCGGGGAACCGCCAGGCGCCGCTCGACCCTCACGCCGACTCCCAGGAAAGGCGGCCCGCCTTGCTGCTCATCGACACGCTCCGAGAAATCTCCCGCTGGTCCCACGCGCTCTTTGGCTTCACCGGTCTCGTGGCCTTCTGGTTCCCGGTTTTTGCGCGCAAAGGCGGCCGGCTGCATCGGGTAGCCGGCAAGGTCTTCGTCTACAGCGGCTACTGGGTCACCGTCTCGGCGGGATTCTCCTGCTGTCTTCTCGGCTGGAAGATCCGCAGCGGCGGCGCCCGCGGCCTCGACCCCTACGCCACGGTGATTTTCTTGGCCTACTTAGCCTGGGTGACCTTCGTCATGCTGCGCTACTCGATCGGGGTTCTGCGGACCAAGAAAGATCCCACTCGGCTCGACACCCCGGGGCATCGCTTTTTGGCCAACTCGGCCCTGGTCGCCAGCCTGTCGCTGGTGGCGATCGGTCTGATGCTCGAGTCGCAGCAGAAGATTTTGCTCTTCGCTCTCGCGCCCATCGGTCTCACCGTCGGCCTGCCGATGCGGCGCTATATGCGCGGCGATTTCGAGACGCCGCGGGCCTGGTTCTACGAGCATATGTCCGCCACCCTCGGCGCCGGAATCGCCTTCCATACGGCCTTTGCGGTGTTCGGCGCGTCGAGGATTTTCACCCTGCCCACAAGCGGCCTGATGTCGATCCTGCCCTGGCTCCTTCCGACCCTGGTGGGCACGCCGACCCTGGTGCTGTGGCGGCGTCACTACCGGCGCAAATTTGGCGATCTCGCCCCTCGCCTGGCGGCCTGAGCGGTGCGCTCCCCTGTTGATACCCTCGAAGGATGGTGGCTTTTATGCTCGGCTCTCGCAAAGCTTCCCGCTCGTGGCTAGGGCGCGGCTCGGTCGCGGTCGTTTTCCTGGTCGCGGCGGCGCTCGCGGTGTCTCTCTACCAGGTGAAGGCGGACGCGTCCTTCGCGGCGACCGCCTGCCTTCTGGGCGCCCTTTACGTCGGGCTCTGCCTCGGGGTGGGTAGCCACCTCTCGCGCGAGAGCCCGGGCCTGCATAAAGCGAGCTACTTCTCCCTCGAGCTGATTCTCCTCGGCCTGATCGCCGCTCTCTTCTACCGCCATCGCGCGTTCGGCAGCTCCTGGCTCCTCTACATGCCGGTGGTGTCCCACGCGCGCATCCTGCTCAAGAATCTGGGGACGGCGGCGGTCACCCTGGCGGCCCTCGGCATTCTGGCGGTTCACATCGCCGCGCTCGGGGGCTGGGACGGAGTCCCCGCGAGCCTGCTCGCGGTTTCGACCGCCTTTGTTTTCGTCATCGTCTTCACCGACATCGCGGTCAGCGAAGCCCAGGTGCGGGCAGACAGCCAGCGTCTCAGCGAAGAGCTGGAGTCCGCCAACCGGCGTCTCGGCGAGTACGCGGTGGAGGCGGAGGAGCTGGCGATGGAGCGCGAGCGGGCGCGCATGGCCCGGGAGATTCACGACAGCGTCGGCCACTCGCTCACCGCCGTGCACATGCAGATCGAGGCGGCGCGGACTCTGCTCGGCCGCGACGAAGAGAAAACCCGCAGCGCCCTCGACAAGGCCCAGAGCTCGATTCAGGAGGGCCTCAGCGAGATCCGCCGCTCGGTCTCCTCCCTGCGGGCCGACCCGCTCGAGGGGCGCAATCTGCACGGCGGTCTCGCCGATCTTGCCGACGTCAGCGAGGCTTCCGGCCTGCCGGTGGACCTGCGCATCAGCGGCCGTCAGCGGCCGCTTTCCTCCGAGGTGACGCTGGCGATCTTCCGCTGCGCCCAGGAGGGCCTCACCAACGCCCGCAAGCACTCGAAGGCTCGGCGCGTGCGCCTGGAGCTCGACTACGGCAGCGCCGACGATCCCGCACGCGACGAGGGGCACGTGAGGCTGAGCGTTCTCGACGACGGGCAGGGCACCGAAAGGCCCGAGGGCGGTTTTGGCCTGCTGGGCCTGCGCGAGCGCCTGCGCCAGCTGAGCGGCGAGCTGTCGATTCGCTCGAGTCCCGGGGAAGGGCTCGAGCTGCGCGCGACGGTTCCGACCCCGACCTTCGGCAGCGGCGCCGGCGAGGGTCCGCCGCCTGCGGGGGCCGAGTCATGAGCTCTCCCGCGCGGGTTTTGCTGGTGGACGACCAGACTCTCTTCCGCGAGGGGCTGGCGACCCTGCTCTCCGTGATGCCCGACATCGAAGTGGTGGCCGAGGCGGAGAACGGCGCCGAGGGCGTGGCCCTCGCCGCCGAGCTGCGGCCCGACGTGGTGCTGATGGATCTGCGCATGCCGGTGATGAGCGGCGTGCGGGCGACCCGCGAGATTCTTTCGCGGCCCGATCCCCCCGCCGTTCTGGTGCTAACCACCTTCGACGATGATGACGACGTCTTCCAGGCGCTCGGCGCCGGCGCCGCCGGCTATTTGCTCAAAGACTCTCCCTCCGAGCGCCTGCTCGAGGCCATCCGCACCGTGGCGCGCGGCGAGCCCTTCCTGCAGTCTTCGATCACCGCCAAGGTGCTCGCCGGGCTTCAGCGGTCCGAGGGTCTTCACGGCTCGCCCACAGCCGCGTCGTCGGCGGCCCTTGCGCCGCAGGGGGAGCGGCTCTCGGAGCGGGAGATCGAGATTCTCAGGCTGATCGCCGAGGGCTTGCCCAACAAGGCCATCGCGGCTCGGCTTTATTTGGCGGAGGGTACCGTCAAGAACTATGTCTCCGCGCTGCTCGCCAAGCTCGAGGTTCGCGATCGGACCCAGGCGGCGCTTCGGGCTCGGGAGTTGGGGTGGATTTAGGAGTTGCTGGTCTCGGTTGCTGGTCTCGGCTGCTGCTCTCGGTCGCCGCTTAACCGCGCCCTCCGCTGCGTCGCCCGGTGCTCTCCTCTTGGCCCCCTCAGAACTCGCTCGGCCAACCGACTCGACGGTGAAGTCCCCCAAGGGGGTGGGTTCTTCCCCGCGTTGAGACCGCCGATCTTCCGGGGACGTTCCGCTCCTGTTTCCGTCGTCAAGTCCGAGTCTCTCTCCAAAGCTGAGACCGTCCCGCTCAGCCAGGCTTCGGGGGCCAAGAGGAGAGCCCCCGGCTCCTGATCGCTCCGGGCTCTGGGCGCTGCAGTTCAGACCTCGTTGTTCCACGAGAGCGCGGAGGCTGTTTGGCCTGTCGAATGCCGGCAGACCGTCCTTTGACTCGTCGTGACGGCAGCGGCCCCCCCGGAGCGTTCAAGAAGACCGAGTACCGCCTTGGCCCAGCGAATCGGGCACATCGTCTTCCGA
>JBCCLG010000256.1:0-7230 GCA_039027015.1 Acidobacteriota bacterium
CCGCCTCCGCAGGTATTTTGGCTAATTATTCGACGGCTGCCGACCGGGAGACCATACCTCTCGCGGTCGGCAACGACTCCCGGAAGCTCAGCTTCAGGGCCCCGATTTCAGGGGCTCAATTCCAGGGACTCAATCCCAAAGGCTTTGGACTCGAGGCTCAGGGCGTGGCCAGAGCCTCGACGCGCTCGCGCAGCTCCTCGAGAGCTTCACTGGTGCGACGATTTTCGCCGGTGAGCTCGGCGATATAGGCAGCCTGGGAGCGGATCGTCTCCTCCTGGTCGAGCGTGTAAAGGGTCAGCTCCTCCACCTTCTCGAGAATCTTGAGCTGCAGGGCCGTCATGTCGATAAAGCCCTCGGCTTTCACTTCAGCCGCCGAGGGAACGTTCGGCAGGTGGCCGTTCGTCTCGAGGAAGGCCTCCAGATCGTCGAGCGGCATCAGGTCGTAGTCGTCCTCGAACACGTAGTCGGGAAAGACGTTCGAGCCGCTGTTGGCGCGCAGGGAGCCCTGAATGGTCAGGGTGCCCGAGTCGTTGAGGCTCATCTCGTTGACGCCGGTGCCGGCTCGGGAGATGTTGAAATTTCCGTCGTTCGAGAAATCCCAGGTTTTTGCGGCCTGGTCATTGACCGTGCGCAGGGTGACCTTGCCGTTGTTCTTGAGGTAGATCATGTCGGCATTGCCGGTCTGGAGATCTCGGCTCTCGACCCGCAGCTGAGCGGCCTTGGTGACGCGAACGATGTGGAGCGCCGCATCGGAAGCCGGCGAGCCAGTTCCCATTCCCACGTCGCCATCGGCGGCGGTGGTGATCGAGAGAGCCGGCGCGCCCGCGGCGATCTGGAAGGGAGGCTGCCCGTCGTTGGTGATGTCGCGAATGGCGAAGTTGAGGTCGTTGCCGGCCACGTCCCAGATCTGTGGATTGAAGCCGGCGCCGCCGTCCTGCTCAAGCCGCAGAGCGGGAGTCGAGCTGCTCACCACGTGAAGCTCGCTGGTGGGCGCGGACGTGCCGAAACCGACCTGACCGAGGCTGTCGACGTAGATCGAGCCCGAGGGTGCCGAGGCCTCGATCGTCAGCGGCGTCTTCAGGTGGGTCACGTCTTCGATGGTGAACCGCTCCGCGCCGCCGTCTCCCGCGTCGTTGATCTCGATCTCCCAGTGGTTGCTCGGGAACGACGAGAGCGTGGACGTATCCTCAAAGCGCAGGCGAATCACGTTTTCCTTGAGAACCAGGGTCTCTTGAGCGAAGGTCTCGCCCTCGGCGCAGTCGTGACCGATGCAGGCGTGGTTGGCGACGATCAAATCGTCGGAGATCAGAAAGTCTTTGTTCGGGGCCGCGGCCTGGGGCCTCTCGCCGTCGCCCTCTCCGGCCTTGGGCACCAGGATGCGGCCTTCGACCTGCCGGAACGTGCCCGAGAACGCGAAGGAGCGCAGAACGCCCTCGTCCTCGAGGCTGCAGACCAGGGACTCGTCATCCACGAGGCGCGCGCGCGCCAGCTCCTCGAGAACGCCCTCGCCGAGCGGAGAGCGCACCCTCAGCTGCCAGCGGTAAACCCCGTCGACCGGTTTCCCCTCGGCGTCGACGGCTCGGAAGTCGAGCCGCTCACCCGCGCCTGCGATGCTGGAATGGCTGATTTTGCGCGGCCCGGTGACCGCCAGCTGACCGAGGCCGTACTCGAATCCCTCGACGCTCCAAGACGCGTAGCTGCCCTCGGCCGTGACCACAACGCGAGGCTCTTCCGCGGCCCTCGCGGCGCCGGCCTGCAGAAGGCTCGCGCTCAGGAAGCCGAGCGCCACGAGTCGAGCTGAATATCTCCTCACCCAAAGGTGTTTCATGCTTCTCTCCTAGGTCGTTCATCAAACGTTGAACCCAGGACCTGTCGAGTCGGCAGGGTGGCGGGAGAAGGACTCCCGCGCACTCGAGCATGAGCTATCGCACTGGAAGCAGGGCTTTCAGCCCCATAGGAAGCCTAAAAGTACGACCCTTCCCGGTCCGCGGTCAAGGGCCGGAGGCGCGGGGGGGATCCCTCGGCGCCCTCGACGGTGGGCCTGTTCGCGAGGTCTTTGGGGGACGGGCCGAGTTCAAACGCCGCCCCGGGCTCAGCGGCCTGCGGTCTATCTACACGCGCGGGCCTTTCAGGGGATTTCACTCAGGCGCGGTTTCTCGTGCGCTCGATCAGGCGATGCACGTAGCGGCCCACGCGCTCGCGCAGGTCGAGCAGCGCCCCCTGCTCGAGGGACGGATCGGCCTCCGCCAGCTCGCTCATCTGACGGTCGACCAGCTCGTGGGCGAGATAGTGGAGATCCGCCATCTTCTCGTCTTCGGGCGAGTCGCCGTAGGCCGCGTCGACTTTTTCGCGCAGCTGGTCGATGGCCACCTGCAGGGCCGCGGCGATCTCTTTGGGGAAGGAGGCGGCGAGGGAGGGGTCTGTGCGCTGTTCTGCCATGGAATGGGGAGAGAGAAGCGGTTCGAGTCTCAGAGGGCTGTTGAGGAGGTGTGCGCGAAGTTTAGCAGTCCGCCGCGTGCGCCTCTCGACCTAGGCGCGCTTCATCAGGTGCTCGAGGGCGGCCTCGATATCCGCGATCAGCTCCGCCGGCTCGGGCACCACCGCCGCGTCGGCGTAAAGGCCGATGCGCACCTCGCCGGCGAAGCTGAAAATCGAGATGCCGAGGCCGATATTGGCGCGCTGGGGCACCCAGAAGAGCATGCTGCGCACCCGCCGGCCGGCGAGCCAGAGCGGGTCTTGGGGCCCCGGCACGTTGCTCATCACCGCCGAGCATTTCTGAGCGTAGAAGTCGACGAGGCCGCGGCCGAGGACCGCCGGCAGGGCGCTGAGCACCACGTGGATCGAGCCGTAGTAGACGAACGGCTCCACCGAACGCTTGAGGCCGTCCATGCGCCGCTTGACCTCCAGCAGGCGCTTGCGGTCGTCGGCGATGCCCACCGGCAGCTCCACCAGCACGGCGCCGAAGCGGTTGTCCATGGTCGGCGGCGAGTCGGGGTGACGCACGTTGACCGGCATGGAGACGCGGAAGCTCTCGGGCACGTCCTCATCGCGGCGCACGGCGTAGCGGCGCAACCCGCCGGCGACGGCGGTCATCAGGACGTCGTTGACCGTGGCCGCCAGGCGATTCTTGGCCGCCTTGATCTCCCCGAGGTCGAGGCCCGGGGTCCAGGCGAAGCGCTTCTCGCCGCTGAGCGGCGGACCGTGAAACAGGCTTTCGTCCGCCGGCGCCAGCGCCCGGGAGGCGAGGAGCGGCCCGCCGACCAGGGCCGATTTGGTGGCCACCTGCCACATCTTGCCGCCCACGCCGCGGGTCTTGGGGGGCTGATGGGAGCCGGCCTCGTCGAGGTCCATCAGCGAGAGGACCACCGGCAGCAGACCCATGCCGTCGCCGTAGACGTGGTGGGTGCGGCTGATCACCGCGCTCTGCCCGTCGGCAAAATTCTCGACCAGCTGGAGCTGCCAGGGCGGAATCTCAAAGGAAAGGGGTTTGGAAGCCTCCTCGCCGATGTAGTCCTGAAGCCCCTGGCGGCTGCCGAGCCCCTCGCCCTTGAGGGTGAAGATGTGGCGCTTGATGTCGAAATCCTCGTCCACCCGCCAAAAGAGCCTGCGTCCCCGGCGCGCCACCGTCTTGGTGAAGCGGGCGTAGGGGGCCACCTCGCCGATCCGCGCGTCGAGAACGCGCTCCTGCCACACCCTGCGCAGATCCTCGACCTGGATCGTGTCGAGGGTGAAGATCGAGTTGATGACCATCAGGTTGGTCTCGTCGTCCTGCAGCCAAACTCGATCTCGCGGATGGACCGGCTCGAGCCCTGAGGCGTCGGCGGTCTCGGGGATGTTCTTCATGGCGGGGCCTCCTCGGCCGGGACACTAGCAGACCCCCCGGCGGCCGGCCGCGGCGCGGACTCGGGGCGGAAGGAGCGCCTTTTCTCGGGCACCAGGAAAGCCCACGCCCTGCCGTAGGGGTGCACCAGGCCGGTGGGGCCGGCGGCCGCCTCGAGAGCGCGGCCCTCCTGGGCCCAGCGGAAAAGAGAGCCCTCGAGATTCTCCGCCCGCGTAAAGCCCGCCTCGCGCAGGGCCTCCACCAGGCGCGAGGAGCGGTAGCCCACGGAGCAGTAGGCGATGATGGGCGTTTCGGGGTCGAGCCCTTCAAGGTCCGCAGGCAGGCCGCCCGCGGGCTCAACCCGCAGGGCTCCGGGAAGCCGGCTGACGGCGTATTCCTCGCTGCGCCTCACGTCGAGCAGCAGGGGCCGCTCCCCGGACTCGAGCCTGGCCGCCAGCTGCTCCGTGGAGACCTGAGGAACGTCGGGGAACTCGTCGCGGATTCGCGATTCGATGGCCTCAAGAGCCCGGGTCCTGGCGGCCAGCTCGCCGCCCGAGGGCAGAAGCGCGGGACCGCCCGCGAGCAGCAGGCCGACAAAGACCGCCGCGGCGCCGCCCAGGGCCAGCGCGGCCCGCGCCACCAGGCTCGACGGCAGCCGCCACTTTCCAGCCTCCGCCACGGCGTCTACCCTCTTTCCTTCAGGGTTTCTTGCGGATCACCCGCATGCGCAGGAAGGCCGCCAGGGTCAGGCTCAGGAAAAAGCCGGTCATCAAGGTACCCATCAGCCCCTGCATGGCGTAGCCCGCCGCGGTCAGCTGATCGAGACGCTGCTCCTGGATCTCCAGCTCCTCGGCCGGCAGCTCCAGGGCCTCGAGGCGCTCGCGCGAGCTCTCCCGGATCCAGTCGAGGTAGCTCGGATCGATCCCCTCGAGGAAGACCAGCGAACCCGCGGCCACCACCACGCCGGCGATCAGCGAGACCATGAGCCCGGCCCCGAAGAGCTTGGAGAACGGCGCGCCCTCCTCGGGCGACGCCGCGGCGCGGTGGCGGCCCAGGGCCCACAGCAGGCCCACGATGTGGAAGGCCAGGGCGAGCATCAGGAAGCGCCCGCCCTGCTGGCTGCGCAGAACGCCCGCGAAGTGCAGGACGAGCAGCAGGCCCGTTTGCCCCAGGCCGACCGCGACGCCGACGATCAGGTTGAGCAGCATGCGCGGTGGCAGAGCCGCTCAGGGCTGGCTGGGCAGCAGACTCTCGCCGTCCAGATCGACGCTCGCCTCGACGTCGTAGATGTCGAGAATCGTCGGCGTGATGTCGGCCATCTGCGGCGGCCGGTCGACGATCTTCCCGTTCGAGAAGAAGATGCCCTCCACCAAAGCCGGGTTGAGCGAGCAGTGATCGCCGCTCCAGCGCTTGGTGTTGGGCTCGACGATTCTCGAGGAAATGCCGCCCAGGGTGTCCTGCCAGCCGGCGCGGTAGTAGTCGGCGTTGGCGGCGATCATGTCGGGCACGATCTCGGGGTCGAACCTGGAGTAGACCTCGTCTCGGTAAAAGACCTCAGAGACGGGGTTGAGGCCCGTGTTCTCGTCCATGAAGGAGAGCAGGCCGCTGCGGATCTCGTCCATCAAGGGACGGTAATCCTCCGGGCTGACGATGCCCTGGGCCTCGCGCCCCTCGAGGTTGATGAAGATATTGCCGAAGCCGAGGGCGTAGGCCTTGGTTTGGGTCCAGTCGACGTTGACGAAGAAATCTCCCTGGTCAAAGAGCATCTCCAGGTTGAGGCGCTGGGGATCCTCGCCGTTGAGCCGCATATAGCCGTTCTTCACCAGCCAGGTGTTGTAGTTCATATTCCAGCGCCAGGACGAGAAGCCGTGGTCTGAAACGATGAATAGCCTGGTTCCTTTGGGCATGCGCTCCATGACTCGGCCAACGATCTTGTCCATGCGCTGGTAGGACTCGAGGATCGAGTCGCCGTAACGCTCGGCCAGCGCGGCGTCGTAGCGCGGGTGCTCCTCGTCAAAGAGGCGGAACATCATGTGCTGCACTTTGTCGGTGAACTCGAAATAGTGCATCAGAAGGTCCCACTCCGAGGCTTCGTCGAGCTGCTGTTCGAGCATCTGCTCGTAGCGCGCCACGGTCATCTCCACGTCCTCGAGAAAGAGGCCCTCGTCGATCGTGCCCTCGTTCATCGACCAGGTGTCGATGGCCCAGCCGATGGTTTTGTAGAAGCCGTGCGGATCCATCAGCTCCTCGCCAAAATCCGCCGGGTAGGAGAGCTTGACGTTGGGCGGCAGCTCGGTGGGATCGAATTGAATGGGCGAGAGATAGAGCTTGACCTCGGGGTCGATATCCACCAGATGGAAGCGGCCCCGGCCGGTGAGGGACACCAGCGGGTTGAAAGGAAACTCGAACGAGTTCCAGTCGCTCCACTCGCCGGGCGTGAGGGTGAGGTCGTTGCCCGAGACCTCGATGCGCACGCTCTGGCGATCCTCGGCGACGGTCAGGGTCATCGGAATTTCGACGTAGCGCAGCTTGCCGGGCTCTGAGAAGAGGCGATCCGGCGGCCCCTTGATCTTGGTTTTGATGGTGCCGCGGTTGTCGATCAGCTCCACCACCTCGAGGGAGAAGCCGCCGTCCTCGGCCTCGAAGAAAAGCTCCGAGGTGTAGAAGAACGGCTTGCCCACCCGCAGGGAGAGATCGGGGGTGCCGAGGCCGGTGAGCAGCCGCCCGTTCTCGAAGGGCTGAGCCGGGAAGTTCTGCGGCAGGCGCACCACCCGGGTGCGAAAGCCCTGCTCGCCCAGCATCTGCCAGAAGGTGTCGCCCTGGCGCGGGTTGACCGGCACGGGCATTTCGTCCGGCACCCAATCGCCCACCATTTTGCCGGTGGCCACGCCGGCGCCGACGCCGAGCACCAGGGCGATGATCAGCATGATGGGCTTTTTGGAGACGAAGCGCAGCAGCAGCCACACGAGCAGGGCCAGGACCCCGGCCACCAGCGCCCCGAGAACCGCAGGATTCTTGTCGCCCCACAGCACGGTTTGGGTGCTCTCGTCGAGCAGGGCCAGAGCCGGGCGATAGTTTTTGGGGTCGCGCTTCAGGAAGTCGAAAACCCCGTGGCTGCCGGGATCGAGACCGGTGGCGAACGTAGACCACGAGACCGGCGTCTGCGACGGAATGGTCGGCATCAGAGGCCTGAAGGTTCCCTCGTCGCGCAGCTTGGCCAGGTTGGGCAGCAGCCCCTCGTCCATCCAGCGGGCTGCGAGATCGGCGTCGGCGCCGTCAAAGCCGAGAACGACGGTTTTGGGGGTGTCCGCCTGGGCGCCGGTGTCGTTGGCCAGGATCAGGCCCGAGGCGAGGGCCGCCGCGGTCACCAGCAGGAGGAGGGTGCGGGCCTTGGGGAGCCGGCGCGCGGC
>JBCCLG010000257.1:0-7216 GCA_039027015.1 Acidobacteriota bacterium
CCATGACTCCCGAAGTCCGCGATCCTGAAGTCCTCAATCCTGAAGTCCTCGATCTCGCCCCCTTCGATCTCCAAACGGGTCGCCCAGAGGGCTAAGGAGGCCAGGGCCGGAGCCTGCTCGGCCAGCAGCTGACGGGAGAGGGGGACATCCCAGCAGTGCCCCACCCAGCCCGCGGCGATCGAGACGCCGCTCACGCAGCGCGTCCGGTGCCGGCACCAGCGGACGTTGAACGGATTCAAGGCGTCGAGCGATCTAGCCATGCGGACGCACCGTAGCCGCGGATTTCGGACAGGCGCGAAGATTTCGTCGAAAACAGTCGGTCTCTGCGCGGGCTGCCGGAGAGACGCCTCTCGCAGTGATTTCTTCTTATTCTAGAGATATTTGCCCAAATTAAGCATTCTTCGACCCTCAATACACGGAAAAGAGAGAAACTCATCGCCGTCGCGACTATCTTTGGTCTAAAGATGTCGTTTTAACTAACCGACCGTACGGCTGAATTGAAGCTTATTTTCTTAAAAGTGTAGAAATTTGCAGAAAGCTCCTCCCGAGTCGCGCTGAGCGAGACGCGGAAGAGGCGAGCCGCGTCGTCAAGGAAGCATTTATCGACAGAATGCGCGGTGACCGGCGACGCACCTCTCGAATAAATCTTCGACAAACGCGAAAATCTCTGCCTAACGTGTGGTCGGTATTACGGTCTGTCTCGGACGACCGAGCGATAAAGCACGGTTCGAAGCCGGGAGAAAATCTATGAAACGCTTGATGATCGCCGCGCTGCTCTTAACGCTTCTCAGCGCTCCGGGAGCCCTCGCCGCGGGAACGCAGACCGCTTCCTCCCCCGCCGGCTGGATCGTGGATCTCTGGCAGGATCTGCTGTCGATCTTCCAGGCCGAGGGCGAAGGCGAGCCCGTCGGCATTTTCGAGGAGGTGGGCCCGGGACTGGTGCCGGTGGGCGGCGCCCTCTACTCCGGGGAGCCCCCGAACGACGATTCGGCGCAGGGCGACGCGGCCGGCGCCCTCCCGGACGCCGAAGAGAACGTCGGCCCGGGAATGGTTCCGGTCGGCTGAGCCCTCCGGCCCGCTGAGGGATGAGGGTAGCCTCTCGGCGCTGGGCCGAGAGGCTTTTCTCGTGGCCCCAGGCCGGGCTCGATTGCCGCCCTCAGCAGGGCGGGCGTGGGGTCAGCTCGCCCGCGGCAGAAGGGATTCGCCGCGCAGACGGTCCTGCAGGCGGTGCACCGACGAGATCGAGAGCACCCCGCCCTTGAACCAGTCGGAGAGCGCGTCTACCAGGCCCTCGTCCGCCGTCATCTCGCCCCTCACCACTTCCAGGGTTTCCTGAGCGGTGAGGCGAGCCAGCATGCCGCGGCCGTCGCCGAGCAGCAGCGCGACCAAATCGAGAGAGGCGAGGGCAAAGCCGAAGGGGTCGTGCAGCTTGCGCAGTCCGTCGCGGGAGCGAGCGAGCCTCTTTTCTGCCAGCCGGGTGATCCCCATCTTGGCCAGGAGCAGCCCTTCGACCCACAGCACCTTCATTTTGGGCGAGGAGTTCGGCTTGCTCGCCATCTTGCGCTTGGTCTCGCGCAGCAGACGGCAGGCGAAGTCCTGCGCCTCGATGGAGCTGGTGCCCCGGGTGGCGGCCAGGGCCATGTTGTGCAGCGCGCTGACCATCGTTCTCCGGCCGCGGGCGCCGCCGGGATCGACCAGCGAGAGCACCCGGGCCGAGTCCACGAGCCCTTCGGGATCCGAGGCCATGATCTTGATCAGCCCGCGAATCGCCAGGGCGTCCGCGCGCTTCTGGTCGATCGCGCTGCGCTCGAAACTCTCGAGCGCGCTCTCCACCAGGCTCGCCGCGTCTCCGTGAGCCTGGGTGAGCGCGAGCACGGCGGCCCGCAGGTGGAGCTCGCCCGAGCTTTCGTCGTCGATGCCCTCTTCGAGTAGCTCGAAGCCGAGCCGATAGGCGGCCTCAGCCTGGGTGAGCTCGCCGTAGGCGCGGCAGCTGCTGCCCCACACGGCGAGTGCCCGCACCCGCCACGACCGCTTCTCACGCTCGCTCAGGTAGTGGCCTTCGCCCCCCACGCCGATGCGGCGCGCAAGCTCCGGCGCATGCTGAGCCAGAAGAAAACCGTCTTCCGGCTCCAGGAAGATCTTCTCGTCACACCCCTCCAAGTACAGCTTCAGAAACGGCAGGCTCCAGTAGCGGCCGTGCGCCAGGACCTTGCCGGCATTCAGCGGCGAGATATATCGGATGCGGCGACGAGCCAATCTCTCATATTCAGAGATTTTCTCAAGCATAGCTCGAGATTCTTACATATTCTCTCTATAAACATGAAATCTCTGTCTAGCGCGCCATCAAAGTCCTGTCGGCACGGCCGAGTCAGCGCTCCCTAGGCACGATCTCTGAACCGCCGCGGCCGCGACCCCGGACGGCGGATAAACTCTGCTGCCATGGACACCCTTTCCCTCAACCTCTCGAGAGCGATGCTGCTCGGCGCGCTCGCCGGCGTTGCGCTCGCCGGCGCCGCGGCCGCCGAGGATGGGCCCTTCTTCATCGACCAGGCGACGCCCTCCGGACTCGTCTTCGAGCACTGGACGGCGCGCACCGGCGCCCTCTACTTTCCGGAGATGACCGGCCAGGGCGCCGCCCTCTTCGACGCCGACGGCGACGGTGATCTCGACGTCTATTTGGTTCAGGGCGCGTACCTGCGGCCGGAGGACCGGGGCAAAACCCTCGAGGATCCCCCCTCTGAGAAGCCCGGGGATCGACTCTTTCGCAACGACACCAAGGCGGGCGGGCCGCCGCGCTTTACCGACATCACCCGGGCCTCCGGGCTCGAGGCCCGGGGCTACGGCATGGCCGTGGCCACCGGCGACGTCGACGGGGACGGCGACGTCGATCTCTTCCTCGCCAACTACGGACCCGACGAGCTGTGGCTCAACCGAGGCGACGGCACCTTCGAGAACCGCACGGCCAAGGCCGGGGTCGCGGGCTCGGGCACGTGGTCTACGGGCGCCACGCTGGCCGATCTCAACGGCGACGGCTGGCTCGATCTCTACGTGATCGATTACGTGCGCTTCGACGTCAAGAACAACCCGGTGTGCTACGCCTCCTCCAGCCGCCCCGACTACTGCGGACCCTCCTCGTTCCCGCCCGCCACCAACCGGTTCTACCGCAACCGGGGCGACGGAACGTTCGAGGATCTCACCGCGGCCTCCGGGCTCGGCCAGGCCGCGGGCGCCAGCCTCGGCGTGGTCGCCGCGGATTTCGATGAGGACGGACGCCTCGATCTCTACGTCGCCAACGACGGTCAGCCCAACCACCTGTGGCTCAACCGCGGCGACGGCACCTTCGCCGACGAGGCGCTGCTGGCGGGCCTGGCCTTCAACCGCGAGGGGCAGCCGGAGGCCTCCATGGGCATCGCGATCGGCGATCTCGACGCCGACCGCGACCTCGACCTCTTTCTCACCCACCTCGCGAACGAGACCAACACCCTTTACCTCAACCAGGGCGGCGCTCTTTTCGACGATCGCTCGATCGAGTCGGGGCTGGCCGCGCCGAGCCTGGCCCTGACGTCCTTCGGCACCGCCGCGCTGGACGTCGACAACGACGGCTGGCTCGACCTGGTGGTCGCCTCGGGCGCCGTCCGCATCGTGGAGGAGCTGCGCGCGGCCGGGGTGTCCTATCCGCTGGGTCAGCCCAACCAGCTCTTTCTCAACCGCTCGGGGCGCTTCACCGACGCCAGCAGCCGCGCGGGCGCGGACTTTCAGAAGCTCGACGTGGGTCGCGGCCTCGCCTTCGGCGACGTGGATAACGACGGCGACGCCGACGTGGTGCTGGCCAACAACGGCAGCGCCACCCGCCTCTTGATCAACCAGGTCGGCCAGAAAAGCCCCTGGGTGGGCCTGCGCCTGATGCACCAGGGCCCGGGCCAGGCGCCCAGGCCGGCCCACGGCGCCGTGGCCGAGCTGCGGCGGGCCAGCGGTGCCCCTCTCCTGCGCCGCTCGGCCACCGACGGCAGCTACGCGTCGGCGAGCGACCCGCGCCTGATCTTCGGCTTGGGAGGCGGGTCGGCCGAGAATCCGCCGACCGGCGTTTTGGTGCGCTGGGAAGACGGCACCCTCGAGGAGTTCGGCCCGCCGCCCGCGGGCCGCTATACCGATCTGATCCGCGGTCAGGGCGCCAAGCCGGCCGCCGCGGCGCCGAAAAAGGACTCCGCCCGATGAAGAACCGTCGAAATTTCGCCGCCGCCGTGAATCCTCCGAACCAGCCTCTCAAGTCTCACCGGCGCCGCGCCGTGCCGGCGCCCTTGGGGATCGCCCGGGTCTGTCCGCTCTCGAGGGCCGCTCTCGGGATCGCGACGATCGCGATCCTAAGCGCCGCAGTCCCCGGGCCCGCGACCCGCGCACAGGAGCAGGCGAGCGCAGAGGAAGCGTCGGTGGAGCTCGCGCAGATTCCTACCCCGGATCTCACCAGCGTCGATCCGATGATCGAAGAGGCGGTCGGCCTTCGCACCCGGGCGGTTCGGGACGCCTTCGAGAGCGGCGAGGGTCTGGCGGTGATGGAGGCGTATGGCGAGCTCGCCTATCTCTTCCATGCCCATGAGCTTTGGAAGCAGGCTCTGGTGGCCTACGACAACGCGGCTCGGCTCGCCCCTGGAGACCCTCGCTGGCCCTACGCTTCGGGCCTGGCGCTGCACCGGTCTGGCGACCTCGAGGGCGCTGCCGCCGCCTACGAGGCGAGTCTCGACATCGCCCCCGACAACCCCGCCGCGCTGGTCAGCCTGGCGGAGATCCGGCTCGAGCAGAACCAGCCGGAATGGGCCAAAGCGCTGCTGCGCCACGCGATGAAGGTGCTGCCCGAGAGTCCCGCGGTGCTCTCCGTGCTCGGCCAGGTCGCCCTCTCCCAGGAGCGCTGGGGGCGCGCGGCCGACTACTTCGAGCGGGCCCTCTCCCAGCAGCCGCAGGCCACGCGGCTTCACTATCCCCTCGGCCTGGCCTATCGCGGCCTGGGCGACCTCGACAAGGCGCGGGAGAATATCGCCAAGCGCGGCGAGGTCGGAGTTCGGCCGCCCGACCACGTGCGCGACTCCATCGAGCAGCGCAAGACCGGTGAGCGGGTGATGCTGCTCGAGGGTCGCAGGGCCTTTGCCGCAGGCCGTTTCGCCGAGGCGATCTCGCTTTTCGAGAAAGCGTCGTTGGCCGATCCAACCAGCGTTCGCGCGCGGGTCAACATGGCCTCGGCCATCGCCATGAACGGCGATCCCGACCAGGCCCTCGAAATCTATCGAGAGCTGCTCGAGACCGTTCCCGACAACAGCGCGGTGCTCTTCAACGCGGGTACCCTGCTACGCCAGAGCGGCGAGATGGCCGAAGCCCTGCCGCTGCTCGAAAAGGCGGCGGCCCTCGCTCCTGAGGACGGCGAGGTCCGCCTCGAGCTGGCTCGGGCCCTCGTGCAGCTCGAGAGGCTCGATGAGGCCCTCGAGAACGCGGACGCCGCCGCCCTCAACCTGCCAGGCAACTACGAGGCCACCCTCCTGGCGTCGGATCTCCATGCCGCGCGCGGCAGCTGGAGCAGCGCCTACGAACTGCTCGCCCGGGCGCATCGGGCCATGCCCGAAAACGGCCCGGTGGCCCACAGCCTGGCGCGGCTGCTCGCCGCGAGCGGCGACGGCGACGTGCGCAACGCGGAGCTGGCGGTCAACCTCGCCTCGCGGGTGGCGGCCGCGGCGGCGACGCCGCTGCACCTTGAAACCCTCGCCCTCGCCCTCGGCGAGGCAGGCCGCTGCGAGCAGGCGGCCGAAGCTCAGCGCAAGGCCGTGAGCGCCGCCGCCGAACAGCCCGCTCTTCAGGAGAGGCTGCGCGAGGCCGTCGGGCGCTACACCGACGGTCCGCCATGCCGGCCGCCCCTCGGCGCGGGACAGGGCAATTCCGGCCGCTGAGACCGCTGCCCACGCCACAGACTCACAAGGGATCGATACCTGACCGAGGAGATCGAGATGGAAAGAGAGCAAGCCTGGGGAATCCTCGTCGAGCACGTGAAGGACCGCTCGCTGATTCGGCATATGCAGGCCACCGAAGCCGCCATGAGGCTCTACGCCAATAAATTGGGGGCAGACCCGGAGACCTGGGGGCAGGCGGGGCTCCTGCACGACTTCGACTGGGAAATGCATCCGACCCTCGAGTCTCACCCGCGCGACGGCGCGCCCATTCTGCGGCGGCGGGGCGCGTCAGAAGAGGTGGTTCAGGCGATTCTGGCGCACAACACCGAAGGCACGGGCGTCGAGGCCGAAAAGCCCATGGACTTCGCCCTGCGCGCCTGTGACGAGATCACCGGCCTGATCATTGCCGCCACCCTGGTGCGGCCGGCCAAAGACGTCCGCAAGATGAAGGTCAAATCGGTCAGGCGCAACTGGAAGGACAAGCTCTTCTGCGCCGCGGTTGACCGGCAGGAGATCACGCACGCGACCGAGGACTTCTCCCAGCGCTGCTTCGACGGTCGTCTCGAGCTGTGGCAGCACGTGGGGCACGTGCTCGAGGCCATGCAGCAGAGCGCGGAAGACCTCGACCTCGACGGTCGCCTCGTGACCGCCTGAGCGGGACTGGCCGCGGCTTGAGGAGCCCTCGCGACAAGAGGCGCAGGCTTCCCGGAACACCGAAAAGCCCCGCGTAGGCCGTGTGCCTATCGCGGGGCTTTCTCAAGGCGCCGGCCGTCGATTTGAAGGTCCGGCTTTTGCTCGTTGCCGAGCTTCATGCGTTGACTCGGTGCCGAGTTTGGGTAGCGCCGGCCTCTCTAAACGCGGCCTTCCGCTGCGGGGGCGCGGCCGCGCGAATGCCGATCAGCGCATCTTTTCTTCGACGAACTCGACGTGCTTGCGCACCTTGGGGTCGTACTTCTTGAGCCGAATCTTCTCGGTGGAGAGCTTCTTATTCTTGGTCGTCGTGTAGAAGTAGCCGGTGCCGGCCGAAGAAACGAGCTTGATTTTGTCGCGCATGACGGTGTCCAGACGGTGGGAGAGGAACTTGAGGTGCAGGCCGATCAGGTCGCCCGATACGCATGAGGCGCCGCCTCAAGAAGCTGCGGCGCCAGTGCGGTGGCTCGATCCTTAGGGGGGCGAGCCGGGAGGGAAGATAATTGGCGGGGTCGACGGGACTTGAACCCGCGACCTCCGGCGTGACAGGCCGGCATTCTAACCAGCTGAACTACGACCCCGCGTTGTCGACCGCC
>JBCCLG010000258.1:0-7212 GCA_039027015.1 Acidobacteriota bacterium
GGCGGTGGCGCGGGAATCGGTCGAGGCCTGGATGGGCTTTCTCCGCCGGCACGCCTTGTCTCATCTCAATTGGTCGATCGCCGACAAAGACGAGGGCGCCTCGGTTCTTCGGCCGGGCTCCTCACCGACCGGAGGCTGGGGAACCGGCGACCTCACCGGCTCAGGTCAGTTCGTTCGGGAGATCGTAAGAGGCTGGCCCTCCGAAGCGAGTGCGGGATCGACCTCGGAGACCGCCGGCGGGAGCTGACTTCGGCATAGGGTCTAGATTGGGAGGCGAGTTCTTGCGCATCTCGTGATCTGTGAAGCGCCTCTCTGGGTTTTGCTTTTCTGGGGTGGAGCCCGAGCCCATGGATGAATGCATACGCGGAAATATTGTCTTCGCAACTGGCTTGCGTGTAGCCTGCCGCAGCCGGCGTCAGACAATCCCGACCCGCCTCGACCCATACGCTGAGACCCAGGATTCATGCTCTTCTGCCCCGCCGTGCCGCCTCGGGATCGGAGTCGGCTCGGGATCGGAGGAGGGCGCTCCGTGATTTTCCGCCATGACTGAACCGAATCTCGAGATTCAGGCCCACGATTTGGGGCGCCTTCGGCGCCTGACCGGCTGGGTGGCGCTCGCCGGCTCCGCGCTCTTCGGCGGGATCGCGCTTGGAGTGGGTCTGTGGTCGGGCCTGCGCGTCCCGGTTGCCATCGGGCTTTTCTTTCTCCTCCAGGCCGCCGTCATGGCCGGCCTGTGGGCCACCCTCGGCTGGCGCTACCGAGCGTTCACCCGTCGTCTTGAGGATCCCCAGGCGGCCGTCCCTCGCGTGCCGATCCTCTCTCGCGGCCTTCCTTATCTGGCCGGAGTTTTGGCGATAGCACTGCCGCTCTACTCGCAGTGGGCTCCCGCTCTGGTCGAAGTGTGGCAGGCGCTTGAGCCCTGGGCGAGGCTGCGCGGGCTCGACCCCGAGCGGGCCGCGCCTCAGCTCTTCGCCTGGGGTTTGGTGGGCTTCGCCGTCTTCTCGGCTCTCTTTGCGCAGTACTTTGCGGCGGTCTCCCGAGAGTTAGCTCCGGAGGCGCAGGGCGCAGCGTGCTGGTTTCGCGCCGGCACCTGGATGGCGCTGGTCGGCGCTGCTTCTCTCTTCGTTCGTGCGCTGAGTCAGCCGTGGAAAGAAGAGCTGACCTTCAGGATTCTCCTCGGGATAGTCGTTTTTCTCGGCGCGGAGCTCACCCTCCGCGCTTTGTGGACGACCTGGCTGAGCTTCTATAACCGCGTGCCGCATCCGGGCGGTCGCGTGGGCACGGGCCTGTTCTCCCTGCAGCTCCTCTTCTCGCGATTCAACCCCCTCGGCAGCCTGTTTGACGTCTTAGCTGAAGCCTTCGGTATCGACCTGCGCGGCGCCTGGGCGCTGACCTTTATGCGGCGTTCCCTCGCTCCGCTGGCCGGCGCACTGCTTTTTGTCGGCTGGCTGGCGTCCTCTCTGGTCGTGATCGAGGCGTCGAGCGTCGGGCTCTTGGAGCGCTTCGGAAAGGTCGACAGCGAGCCTCTTCGCCCGGGTCTCCACGTGGTGCTGCCGTGGCCGATGCATCAGGTGATCCGCGTCCCAACCCAGCGGGTGCAGACGATTCCGATCGGGTTCAAGGGAGCGCGGGAGGACTCCAGCATGCTGTGGACGGTTGAGCATGCGGAGGAGGAGTACAAGCTCCTGCTCGGCGACGGGCGAGATTTGGTCACGATCAACGCCTCGCTGCACTATCGAATCAGCGATCCCTTCGCCTACGTCTACTCCCTGCAGAATCCCGACGAAACGCTGGGCGTCCTGGCCGATAGGGTTCTCATGCAGCGGACGGTGGGGCGCTCACTCAACGGAGTTCTGTCAGAAAACCTGGCGGCCCTCGGCGACGAGCTCGAGCAGGCGATCCAGGAGGCGTCGGACGAGCGACTGCTCGGGTTCGAGATCGTCGATCTGACGCTGACCGGTCTGCATCCACCCGTGAGCGTGGCGTCCGACTACCAGGCGGTGGTGGCCGCAAGGGTCGACCAAAGAACCAAGGTGATGGAGGCTGAGGCCTACAGCGCCAAAGAGAAGCCTAGGGCTGATGGAGAGGCCGAAAGCCTCGCCAACGGAGCCCAGGCGCATCGGGTGACCCGGCTCGCGACGGCGCAGGGCGAGGCGATCGCTTTCGAGGCCCTGCAGGCGAGCTACGGCGCGTCTCCGGAGGCCTTCGCCCTGGTGCGGTATCTGCAGGTGATGGAGGCGCAGCTCACCGGCAAGAGATTTCACGTGATCGATCACACCATTGAAGAAGACGGAGGAGCGATTTGGCTGCTCGAATGACCCTCAAGAATCTGCGAATGGAGCGCGAGAACATTCGGATTGCGATCGGCGTTCTGGTCGCTTTCGTGATCTTGGTGTCTTCGCTGGCGTTCAGCGTGCGCGAGCGCCACACCGGCCTGGTGATGCGTTTTGGCAAGCTCGTGCGCGTCGAGGCCGAGCCCGGTCTGCACTGGAAGCTGCCCTGGCCCGTCGAGAAGCTCGTGCTGATCGACGGACGCCAGCGCGTGTTCAACACGCGGCATTCTGAGATGCTGACGAGAGACAAGAAGAACGTGATTCTTCTCTCCTACGCCTCGTGGCAGGTGTCGAATATCGAGCTTTTCTTCAAAGCCGTCGGCACCATCGCGGAAGCCGAGAAAAAGCTCGACGGCATCGTCACCAACGCGAAAATCGGCGTGCTGGGCCGCTACGACCTTTCGTCGCTGGTCTCCACGAAACCCGATGAGCTGCAGACGGACGCGATCGAGGCGGAGATCCTCGCGGCGGTTCAGGAGTCGGCGCGCGAGAAGTACGGGATCGACGTTGGTCAGGTCGGCTTCAAGCGCCTGTCGCTGCCCGAAGAGAATATTGATTCCGTATTTGCTCAGATGCGCGCCGAGCGCGCGAAGGTCGCGGCCGGCTTCCGCGCCCAGGGGGAGCGAGACGCCGCCGTCCTGCGCTCCGAGACCGACCTCGAGGTCGCCGAAGTGCTCGCCGCGGCGCGTGAGGAGGCTGCCAAAGTGCGCGGCGAGGCGGAGGCCCAGGCCGCGGAGATCTACGCCCAGGCGCACGGCGAGTCGCCGGAGCTTTTCAAGATGGTCCGCCAGCTTCAGAGCGTCGAGCGGGTGATGGGCGAGGGCTCGACTCTCATCATGCGAACGGATAAGGCACCGTTCAACGTGCTGAACGGTCCGGGCGAGCTCGGCTTTGAGCGGCTGGGCAAGCAAAATTGATGGCTGAGAGGGAGACATCGCCTCACTCGAGTGAGCTCCAGCGCATGGCGCAGCCGGCTATCGAGGTGTTCGGCACCCTGATTCGGAACGCCCAATGGCCGCTCGCGCTGCTCTTTATCGCGTATCTTTTTTCCGGCATCACCGCGGTGAAGCCCGATGAGGTGGCGCTTGTTCTGCGCTTCGGCCGTATCGTTGGGAACTCGCCCGGCGAGCAGATTCACGACCCGGGCCTTTTGTGGGCTCTTCCTCGACCGCTCGATGAGGTCGTCCGCGTGCCGGTCGGCAAGGTTCATGAAGTGGAGATCGCCGACCTGTGGCCCGGCCCCGCCCAGCTTCGACGCTCTTCCCTCTTCGACTCGCCCATCGCGGAGCAGGACCAGGGGATCGATCCCGAACGTGAAGGCTATTGCCTGACGGGCGATCGGAATATCGTCCAGGTCTATCTGCTGGCGCGCTATCGCGTTCTCGACCCGATCGCCTACGCGCTCTTCCAGCAGGATCCACACGCACTGCTCCGCGACGTGGTCCAGGCCGAGGCCGTGCAGGCCACCGGGCGCGAGTCGATCGACGCCGTGCTGTCGGAGGAGCGCAAAGTCCTGGGCCACACGGTTCGCGACGGAGCCCAGGCTCGGCTCGATGCGGTGCAGGCCGGACTCGAGCTGATCGCCGTCGAGATCGCCGACTTCTCACCGCCCCCCGACGTGATTCCAGCCTTCGTCGACGTGAACACGGCTTATATCGAGAGCTATCAGACTTTCGTCGAAGCGCAGCGCTATCGTCAAACGGAGCTTCCGAAGGCGGAGTCAGACCGTGACGAAATGCTGGCCGAGGCGCGGATCTACGCGGCGAACCTGATGGCCGATGCCCGCGGAGACGCGCAGGCTTTCGAAGCTCTCGCGGCCGAATATCAGAAGAATCCGCGGGTCGTGGTGGATCGCCTCTACATCGAAGGCATCGAGAAAGTGTTCTCGAAGGCCGGGCGACGCAAGTTCGTGCACCCGCCGGTTGATGGCGACTACTCCGGCTTTCGAATCACGATTTCGGAGCGGCCGTGAGCTCGTCGCTTGAGGATCTCGACGAGCCGCTCACCGAGGCGGAGCAGCGCTCGATCGCCCTGCGTCTCGGCCCGCTGCTGGCGGGCGCGGGCCTGCTCGCCCTAGGCTCTATCTACGGAGCGCTGCGTCCGGATCAGATGCCGGTGGCGGCCTTGATTCAGGGCCTGGCCGCGCTCACGGTCAGCGTCTCGGTCGGCATCCGAGGAGTGCGCGGATTTCTTGCGCGACCCACCCGCGACCTGACGGCTCAGCTGGTCACCCTCGCGGTGCTGGCGGCGGTGTCGATCGGCGATTTCGTCACCGCGACTCTCGTGCCCCTTCTGATGGAGCTGGGTCAACTCTTCGAAGAGCGCAGCTCGCGCGGCGCCCGCGCCGCGATCGAGGGCATCCGAAAGCTGCGCGCGCACAGGGCGCGTCGCCTCGAGGGCGACGGCGAGAGCGAGGTCGAGGTCAGTCCGGACGAAGTGCACGCGGGCGACGTGGTCCTCGTGCGCCCGGGCGAGATCATCCCGGTCGATGGCAAGGTGCTCTCGGGCCACTCGTCGGTCGATCAGTCACCGATTACCGGCGAGTCGCTCTACGCCGAGGTGGAGCCCGGCAGCGACGTCTACTCCGGCACGGTCAATCTCGGCGGTCTGCTGCGCATCGAAGCGGCCGGCGTCGGAGAGGAATCAGTTATCGGCCGCGTGCTCTCGCTCCTGCGCCAGGTTGAGCAGTCGAAGACCGCCGCGATTCGCCTGGTGGAGCGCTGCGCGCACATCTACCTGCCGGCCATCGTCGCGATCGCCGCGGTCACGCTCTTTCTCACCGGCGAGACGCGCCGCGCCATCGCGGTGCTCGTCGTCGCGTGCCCCTCAGCGCTCTTCCTCGCCGGTCCGGTCGTGATGGTGGCGGCCACCACGGCCTGCACGAGACTGCGCATCCTCATCAAGAGCGCGACCTTTCTCGAGACCGTCGCCGACGTCAGCACGCTGATTTTCGACAAAACCGGCACGGTCACGAGGGGCAGCATGACCGTACATGAGATCCGCCCCGTCGGTGACGCCACCGAGGATGAAGTGCTGCACGTCGCCGCAGCCTGCGCGCAGGGGTCGCTGCATCCCGTGTCGCGCGCCGTCGCGCTCGAGTCGCAGCGTCGCGGCCTCAGGGTGGAGCGCGCCGGCAAGGTCCTCGAGGAGCCGGGCAACGGCGTCGTCGCGGAAACCGACTCCGGCCTCTACCGCCTCGGTCGGGCGCGCTGGCTCGAGTCGCTGGGCCTTGAGGGGGAGTTCGACGCCGCCGCCAGGGGCACCACGGGCGCCTGGGTCGCCCGCGGCGACCGCGTCCTGGGATTTGTCGCTCTCGCCGACCGCCCTCGCGATGAGGCGCTTGAGGCTCTGCGCCAGACCCGCCAAATGGGCATCGAGCGCATGATCCTGATCACCGGCGACCGTGAAGAGGTGGCCGCCTCGGTGGCGGCCGAGCTCGACTTTGATGAATACGTGGCTGAAGTTCTCCCCGAGCGCAAGCTGGAGCTGGTGCGTCAGGAGCAGGAAGCGGGTCGCAAAGTCATGATGATCGGCGACGGCGTCAACGATGCGCTCGCCCTCTCAGGCGCCGACGTCGGAGTTGCGGTGGGTGCTCGCGTCAATGAGATCGCCCTGGGCGGCGCGGATGTCGCCCTGATGACCAGCGACCTCAATCGCCTTTGGCAGCTCATGCGCATCGCTCGGTTCACGCGGTCGCTTGTGGTCCAGAACATCCTGCTCGTCGCTGGCTTTAGTGCCGTCATGATCGCGCTGGCCTCTCGGGGCGTCATCAGCCCGCTGGTTGGCGCCTGGCTCCACAATATCGACGCGTTCTTCGTGATCCTCAACAGCTCGCGGGTCCTGCGCTTCGCCGAGTCTGTGGGGAAGGGCGGGGTCGATTCGGCGGAATCGCCGGTGATTTCGCCCGCGAGTCTCACGGCAGGCGCGCCGACCTAGGGGCCAGCGCCGATCGAACCCGCGGCGCGCAGCCCGCGGCGCGCAGCCCGCGGCGCGCAGCCCCCGGGGCGCTGTGGCTCCGTTCGAGTCGGCCTTGCCTTCTCGAGCCGGATCCAAAAACCCTGGGAGTCCGCGCCGTCGGGCACGAGACCTCGCTATCGCGAGCTAGCTCGGGTCCTCCTCGCCCTCGACGATCGGCGCATAGGCGTCGAGCAGCTGGAGAGCGCGCTCGACCTCGACCCCCAAGGTCTCGCTGTCGGCGTGGGTTTGAAGAAGCGCGCGCACCGACTCGGAGCCGGCGCCAATGCGTCCCAGGGCGCGGATGGCCGCTCTCTGGACCCGCTCGTCCGGGTCGCCCACGGCGACCGAAAGGCCGTCGATAATCTCGGCCGAGGCCGGCGCGCGGCCCGCGCTCTTGGTGTGCTCGCCGTAGAGCTGGGCCAGGACATCGGCGGCGGTAGACCGCAGCTCGGGCTTCTCCTCGAGGGCGCCGAGCACTTTGGAAACCACCTCCTCGCTCCGCTCGCCGGAGCGGCCCAGAACCCGCAGGGCCAGGCGAGCGACCTGCGCCGAGGGGTCATCGACCGCTCGGACCATGGTGGTGGAGAGTCCCTCGGGAACGCTCGGCATCCAGGTCCCCAGCGCCCGCAGGAGGTACTCGCGCACCTGCGGATCCTCGTCGTCGAGGCGCTCGACGAGCTGCGGGTGGAGCTGGCGCAGCTTGGGAGAGGCAGCCTTCAGCGCCGCCTCTTTTTCCTCCGAGACCTCGAGGCTTCCCCAAATGACCCAGGTGGCCTGGAACAGGCTCACCGCCGCCAGCTGGCGGACCTTGGGGTCGGGATCGTCGAGGGCTGTCATCACGGCAGCGCTGGACTGGTCGAAATCTCCGGTCCAGATCTCGAGGGCAAGACCCGAGAGTCGCTTGGCGGCGCTGAGCCGTTCA
>JBCCLG010000259.1:0-7191 GCA_039027015.1 Acidobacteriota bacterium
CCTCGAGGCTCAGGATCGCCACGGGGTTCGAGCTTCGGTCGTCGCCGGCGTCGAAGCCGCGTCCCTTGAGCATCGGTATCGTGAGCGCCTCGAAGAAGTCCGGGCTGACGGCGGTCTGATGGTGCTGGGGGGCGATCTCATCCGGCCCGCGGTGCCGGCCCTCGACGACGATCGCCGTGGTCTCGTCCCACCCGGAAAACGGTATGCGGGTCGCCAAAGCCGCCGCCCGCACCCCCGGCAGGGAGGCCGCCTCGGCCAGCAGGGCGTCGAAGAATCGGACCTGCGCCTCGGGGTTGGGATAGCGCGCGGAGGGCGGGCTGACGGCCCCGGCGACCACGGCTTCGTCGCGAAATCCGAGGTCGATGGCGAGCAGGTTGCGCAGGCTGACGATCATCAACGCCGCGCCGATCAGGAGCACCATGGCGACGGTGACCTGCGCCGCAACCAGGCCGCCCTGCACCCTGCCGCTGCCCGCCGACGACGTGCTGGAACCCTCGCGCATGACCGCGAAGAGGTCGCGCCTGCTGACCACCAAAACCCCCATGAGGGTCGACGCGACCATGGCGAGGAACGCGGCGGCGGCCAGCGCGATCACCTCGCCGCCGCCCGGGCTCACCTCGTCGATTCGGGGGATTTCCCAGGTCTCGAATCGGCCGAGCCACCAGCCGAGGCTGCGAAGGCCCAGAAAGATGCCGAGGCCGCCGCCGAGAACGGCCAGAACGAGGCTCTCGGTGAGCAGCTGGCGCCACAGGCGGAGGCGACTGGCGCCCAGCACATAGCGCGTGGCCAGCTCGCGGAGCCGCCCCGTGGTGTGCGCGAGCTGCAGGCCCGAAATGCTGACGCAGGCGATCACCAGCACGAAGACGGCGCCGGCGAGCAGGAGCAAGAGCCAGCCCTTGACGTCGCTCACCAGGTCGTCGTGATAGCTGACGATCCGGGTGCTGAAGCCGCCGCTGGCGCGCCGGGTTTGGATCTCGCTGGGCAGCTGGGAGAGGACCGCAGCGTTGCGCAAATCCATCTCGGCCTGGGCTTCTGCCACCGTGGCGTCCGGGCTCAGGCGCGCGAACATCTGGAAGTTCTCGGCGTGCCACCGGCGCTTGACGGCATCGGCCGCGTCGACTCTTTGCGGCAGCCAAACCTGGGCACGCCAGCCCGGAAAGACGAAGCCCTCGGGCATGACGCCAGCGATGACGTGGGGCACGCCATCGATCGGCAGGATCTGGCCGAGAGCGCCCGGATCCGCGCCGAAGCGCTCTCGCCACAGGCGGTCGCCGATCACGACCTGGCGCTCCTGGCCATGCTGGATTTGATCGTCGGCGAGGAACTGACCGAGCTGCGGCGAGACGCCGAGCACCCGGAAGAAGGAGGGCGTCACGATCATGCTGAACTCGCGGCCCACGGCGCCGGGCTCGCCCACGGATCGCGTCTGCTGGAGATAGAGCGCAAAGTCCTCGACCGAGTCGAGCTCGTGCTGGCGCTCCATGTAGTTTTGCAGGCTGCTGTTGGCGCGCGGGGCTCCGCCCTTGGAGTAGCTGTTGAAGACGGTGACCACGCGATCCGGCTCGCCGAAGGGCAGGGGCCGCAGCACCACGCCGTAGACAACGCTCGCCACCGCCGTGAACAGCGACATGGCCAGCGCCAAAGTCAAAGCCACCGCAGTGAAGTAAAAGGGGTGCGTGCGCAGGTCCCTCAGGGCGTGCCGCACGTCGCCGGCCCAGGACTCGAGGCCCTGAACGAGGCGCTGACGGCGGCTGATCTGATGACTGAGCGCCCGGCACTCCCGCTCGATGCGGCGCCGATCGCCAAAGACCGCGCGGGCTTCCTCCCGCGCCGCTTCGGGTTCCCAGCCCTCGTCGATCAGCTCCTGGGTTCGCATCTCGAGGTAAAACTCGATCTCGTCCTGCACGTCTCGCGGGACGTCCGCCTGGGTTCCGGTGATGCGCAGGCTCCGCCCGGGCCGATTCCTGCCCATGCTCAGCTCCTCTCCGCCCGCAGAACGGCCTGCACGGCGTTAGCGTGCTCGTTCCAGCGCGCGGTCTCCGACTGCAGATGCTGCTGGCCTCGCTTCGAGAGGCGGTAGAACTTAGCCTGCCGCCTATGCTCGGTCATGCCCCATTCCGACTCCAGCCAGCTGCCCTTCTCCAGCCGGTGGAGGGCCGGGTAGAGGGCGCCCTCCTCGACCTTGAGGACGTCCGAGCTCGACTCGCGAATCCATCGCCCGATGCCGTAACCGTGGAGCGGGCCGGCGGCGAGGGAGCGAAGAATCAAGAGGTCGAGGGTGCCGCTGTAGAGATTGCTTCCTGCCATGGTCGTCCTTTCGCCGATACCTTGTTCGTTTAGGCATGGTAGATCCTTATGCCTAAGTCGTCAAGGTATCGGCGACGCGCGCCGGACCGACCGGGGCTTCGCTGCGCTGCGGCGACCCGGGAGCGTGGGGAAAGAAGCCTCAGGGCCAGCGGTAGAGGGCGACGTCGATCGCCATGCCGCCGCCAAAAGCCGCCAGGATCAGCACATCGCCGCTGGTGAACTGGCCGCGTCGGGCGTGGTGGGCGAGGGTGATCGGGATGGAAGCCGACGACGTGTTGCCGCGCTCGACGATCCGGGTGAGAACCCGCGGCTCGGGAATTCCGAGCCGCTTGCCGATCTGCCGGACCATGCCGAGATTTGAGGTGTGGGGCACCAGATAGGGGCTGGCGCCTGGGCCGAGATCGTGCTCCGCGAGTAGATCGGCAATGACCTTCGAAACGGTGCGAATGGCGTATTTGTGAATGTCTTTGCCGTGGTCGAGCATCGAAGCGTCGGCCTGGGGGAAGCTCGCGTGGTCCGGATGGGTGCCGATCTTGAGGCTGCGGGTCCAGTGGGCGAAGCGGCCGTCGGAGATGGCCCGATCGGCGAAGAGGCCCACGCGCGGATCGCCGTCGGCGTCGTGCTCGATCACCACCGCGCCGCCGCCGTCGCCCCACAGGCAGTGGCTGAGGGAGGTCGGCGCGTTGAGCCGTGTGCCGATCGACTCGCCGACGGCCACAAGGCCCCAGCGCTTCGACCGGGCGCGCAGCCGACTGGCGGCCAGCACGAGGGCGTCGAGCCAGGAGCAGCACGCGAGGGAGACGTCCCTGGCCTCGCAGGTCCCCGGCGCGATGCCCAGCGCTCCCTGGATCTCGCAGGCGCAGGCGGGGAAGAGATTGTCGGGGCTCGAGCCACCGCTGTGCACCAGCTCTAGCTGCGCAGCCTCGAAGCCGCCGCGTCGCGAGGCCGCGTCGGCGATCGCCGAGCGCGAGGCCGCCAGGGCGTGTTCGGTGGACGAGAGTCGCGACCACCAGCGGGTGCGAATTCCTACCAGGGCCTCGGTGTCTTCGCCGGTTTTGCCGCGGGTGTCGACGCCTCGCCCGCGAAGATTTTCAAGCACCCGCTCGTTGTCTACCAGCTCTGAAGAATCGACTTCGGATTCGCCAAAGCCAGCGAAAAGAATGCTTCCGCCCATGGGGACCTCTCGCTCTCGTGATCGGAGGCGGCACCCTAGCAGCGGAAGTCTTCCGGCCGAGTCCGCTGACTCTCCCGGCACACTTCGTCACCGAGACGTGACGAAGTTGATGGGTTAAGCCTCGCGTTCCCGAGGAAAGTCCACGTTCGGGCACCTCGCGTGCCCGAGCGGCGCTCGCCGCGGGACGTTCCGGCCGTCTAGCGCTCGCTGTATTAAGCTATTAAAATATGCATATTGAATTGATTCACTTTTAAACCTCTCTCGCCTCCCGACAAAGGAGACTCCCTTGAAAAAGTTGATCTGCTCCTCCCTCCTCGCCGTCGCCCTAGGACTCGCAGCTTTCCTTAGCGCGCCGGACGCCGCGGCCTCTTTCACCGCCTCCATCGACTGCGACTTCGTGCGCTCGGGCCGCGGGGTCTGCGAAGCCTTCCCTCAAGGCCCGGGCTTTTCCTATTCCTGGGCCGCCTACGGCGCCGGGGTCGCCAACCGCGATGCGCCGTTCACCAGCGCCTCCTGCGGCAACGGCTTCGGCACCATCATCGTGCACGTGAGCCACTCTTCCGGCACCTCCTCCTCGGCGTCCACCAGCGTCTCGTGCCCGTAGCGCCCGCGTCGCCCTGAGGGACCCGGCACCGCCCCAGGCGCCTTCCTGCCCCCGCGCTGCGGCCAGGGGGGCGCCATGGGGTTCAGGGGACTCCCGAGGGCGAGAGGTTCAGCCGTGAGGGGCTGGCTCAGCCCCTGACCCCGGCCTCGAGAATGCTGAAAAGGCGGTCGAGATCCCCGGTGGTGTTCGCCGTGTTGGGCGAGACCCTGAGCGCGTTCAGGCCGTGGGTCTCGAACGGGCGCACGACGAACCCGTAGCGGTTAAAAAGCCGCGGGAAGACGTCCGACGCTCGCTCGCCAGAGATGCCGACGGAGTAGAGCGCCGCCGACAGCTCCCACTCTCGAGGCGAGCCCCAGCGCAAAGCCGGGGATTGATCGACCCGCTCCCGGGCGTGCGTCCACAGCCGGCGATGATGGGCCTCCACCCGGTCCGCCCCCAGCTCGTTTTGGAAGGCCAGCGCGTCTCCGAGGGTCAGCACCTCGGCGAGGTTGCGGGTCCCGTAGTCCTCGTAGCGCCGGGCGGAACCCGCCCATCGCTCTTTCCCCCAGGTGACCCAAAGAGGCCTCAGGATTTCGTGTAGATCCCGGTGCAGGTAGGCGACGCCGAGCCCCTTGGGGGCCTGGAGCCATTTGTGGGCGCTGGTGGCGTAGGCATCGATCCCCCACGACGCCACGTCGAGGGGGATCATGCCGGCGGTCTGGGCGGCGTCGACGACGACGAAGCGCACCCCGCGCTCCCGCGCCAGCGCGGTGATGCGCCGGAGCGGAAGACGCAGGCCGAGGGTGTTGTCGACGTGGGGAAGCGCCAGGACCCGCGTCTCGGGGCGAATCGCCCGGCCGTAGATCTCGAGCACCTCGGCCGTCGTCAGCTCCGGGACTCGGGACGCCGGGAAATCGAACTGCCTGACGCTAAAGCCGCGGGTCTCCGCCGCATGGTGCCAGCACACGCTGGCGCCCGAATGATTGAGGGAGCTGAAGAGGACCTCGTCGCTCGGGCCTATGGGTAGCCCCTGGGCTAGAAGATTGAAGGTTTCCGTCGTGTTGTGCGAGAAGGTGATCTCGTCGCTCGTGCAGCCAAAAAACAGGGCGGCCTGCCGACGGACCTCCTCCCGCGGTTCCTGCCATACGTCGCCCCACATATGGAGCCACGGGTTCATCTCGCACAGCCGCAGATACTGTCGATGGGCATCCTGCACCGCGCGCGGCATGGTTCCGATGGAGGCGTGATTCAAATAGGTGACGCCGGGGTCGAGAGTGTAGGAGCCGTTCAGCCTGGCGAAGGGATCCGCCCCGGAGAGGCTCCCGAGATCGTCCGCCGCCTGCTCGGCAAAGGACCCGCGCACGTCCGCCAGGCTGGCGAGGAACGCGGCGGCCGTACCGGCGCCGACCGCCTTGAGAAAGCTTCGCCTCGAGCTCGCGTCTTGCACAGCGTCTCCTTCAGGCTCCCCGCCGCCGCCGCTCGAGACCGCTGTGAGGGAGCGTCGGTCGCCGGGGACCCCAACCAACGGGTCCGGTGGATGAATCTCGCGAGTCTGAGGATATCGAAAAGCTGGCCGACGTTTGGCCTTCGCTAGAAACGGCTGAGCCCCACGCCCGAAAGGCGTGGGGCTCGAGAGAGGGAGAGCTCCGTTAGGTTCGGCCCGAAAAACCTACGCAGCTTCGGCCCGTGAAGATCAGGCCAGGTCGAAGCGATCGAGGTTCATGACCTTGTTCCAGGCCGCCGCGAAGTCGCTGACGAACTTCGGATGCGAGTCGTCGCAGGCGTAAACCTCGGCCAGGGCGCGCAGCTGGGAGTTCGAGCCGAAGAGAAGATCGACCCGGGTACCCGTCCACCTCAGCTCGCCGGTGGCGCGATCGCGTCCGGCGTAGAGTCCGCCGTCCGCGGCCGTCCACTCGGTGTTCATGTCGAGCAGGTTGACGAAGAAGTCCGGGGTCAAGGTTCCGGGGCGATCGGTGAAGATGCCGTGCTGCGACCCGCCCGCGTTGGCGTCGAGGGCGCGCAGTCCGCCAATCAAAACCGTCATCTCGGGAGCCGTCAGCGTCAGCAGGTTCGAGCGGTCGACCAGCAGCTCCTCGGGGGAGCGGCCGTGACCCTCGTGCCAGTAGTTGCGGAAGCCGTCGACGGTGGGCTCGAGCACGGCGAAAGAATCCGCGTCGGTCTGCTCCACGGTGGCGTCGGTCCGGCCCGGGGAGAAGGGCACCTCCACCGGCTGGCCGGCGTCGCGGGCAGCCTGCTCGACCGCCGCGCATCCGGCGAGCACGATGACGTCGGCCAAGGAGACTCGCTTGCCGCCGGTCTGCGCCTCGTTGAAAGAGACTCGGATCGCCTGAAGAGCGTCGAGGATCGGGCCCAGGCCTTCGGGATCGTTGACCTGCCACCCGTTCTGGGGGGCCAGCCTGAGGCGCGCGCCGTTGGCGCCGCCGCGCATATCGCTGCCGCGGAAGGTGGAGGCCGAGGCCCAGGCGGTGCGCACCAAATCGGAGACCGAGAGCCCCGATTCGAGGATGGTGGTCTTGAGCGCCGCCGCGTCCGCCTCGTCGATCAGCTCGTGGTCCGCGGCGGGCACCGGGTCCTGCCAGATCAGCTGCTCGGCGGGAACCTCAGGCCCCAAATAGCGGGCGATCGGACCCATGTCGCGGTGGGTGAGCTTGAACCAGGCCCGCGCGAAGGCGTCGGCGAACTCGTCCGGATTCTCGTAGAAGAGGCGGGAGATCGGACCGTAGATCGGATCCAGGCGCAGGGCCAAATCCGTGGTCAGCATCATCGGAGCGTGGCGCTTTTCGGGATCGTGGGCGTCGGGCACGGTGTCCTGGGCTTCCGGGTTCTTGGGCGTCCACTGATAGGCGCCGCCCGGACCCTTGATCAGCTCCCACTCGTACTCGAAGAGGTTCTCGAAGTAGTTGTTGTCCCACCGTACGGGGTCCTGGGTCCAGGCGCCCTCGAGGCCGCTGGTGATGGCGTCCACGCCCTTGCCGCTGCCGTGCTGGTTATGCCAGCCCATCCCCTGCAGCTCCATCTCGGCCCCTTCGGGCTCGCGGTTGAGGTTCGAATCCGGCGCCGCGCCGTGGCATTTGCCGAAGGTGTGGCCGCCGGCGACGAGAGCGAC
>JBCCLG010000260.1:0-7189 GCA_039027015.1 Acidobacteriota bacterium
CCGCTGGGCCGAGGGCGGGATCTAAGACCGGCGATCGATCTACTCCAACACACCGATCCATCTCAGCGGACTCCTTGACACGGCGAGCCTTCACCGAAAAGCTTCCCCGCACACCCCCCACAGTCCCGTGCGCCTCGATCTCGATTAGGAACCCTCTCTATGAGCGCTAAGGCCGAAGAACCCCGAGTAGATGGAGAAACCGAGGCGCCGACCCGCGGCCGCGCGCGCATCACGTCGATCGACGTCATGCGAGGCCTGGTGATCGTGCTGATGATGGCCGATCACGTGCGCGAAAGATTTTTTTACCACATCTCAGTGGGTGATCCGGTCAACCTCGAGGTGGTGGGTCCGAGCCTTTTCTTTACCCGGCTCTCGGCGCATTTCTGCGCTCCGGTCTTCGTTTTCCTCGCCGGGCTCGGGGCCTGGCTCTACGCCCATCCCAAGCCGGGGGTGGAGCGCTCGCCCACCAGATTCCTGCTCACCCGAGGCCTCTTCCTGGTGGGGCTGGAGATCGTTCTGATCAACCAGTCGTGGTTCTGGCACTTCCCGCCGGACACGCTCTATCTGCAGGTGATTTGGGTGATCGGGCTCAGCATGATCGCCCTCGCGCTGGCCTCGAAACTGCCCCACGCGGTGATCGCGGTCCTCGGCCTCGGCATCGTGTTCGGCCATAACCTCCTCGACCCGGTCAGCTTCGCTCCCGGGGAGTTCGGCTACACGCTGTGGACGATCCTTCACGACCGAGGCTACTTGGTGACCGGCGAGCCCCTGGCCGTCCGGATCTCCTACCCCGCGCTGCCGTGGATCGGCGTGATCCTGTGCGGCTATGCCCTCGGGCCGCTCTACAGCGCGGCGGTGGACCCGCGTCTGCGCGCTCGGCGCCTGGTGCAGCTCGGGGCCGCCAGCCTGGCGATTCTCGCGGTGCTGCGCGGCTTCAACATCTACGGCGAGACCGAGCCGTGGACGACGGGCGCCACGCCGATCGATACCGTGATGTCGTTTCTGAACTACACCAAATACCCGCCATCGCTCGCGTTCGTGCTGCTGACCTTGGGGTTTACCTTCTTCCTGCTGGCCTGGCTCGACACGCGGGACACCGCGGCAACCCGCCTGTTCCAAACCTTCGGCCAGGCGCCCATGTTCGTCTACGTGCTGCACCTCTACGCGCTCCTGATCAGCCTCGTGGTGGCCACCCGAATTTTCGGCGTGCGCGAATCAGGCCTCCTCCACGTCGACCACGTCTGGCAGATCTGGGCCATCACGGTCCTTCTCGCCGTCGCCCTCTACCTGCCGACGCGGGCCTTCGGGCGCTATAAGCGGACCACCGACAAAGCGTGGGTTCGCTACTTCTGAGGCGCCTCAGAGCGGCGCGCGCCTCATGAATAAGCCTGCGGTTCAAGCCGTACGAAAGGTATTGATGCGAAATACAGTCGGTAAAACAGCCATATAGTTTTGTGCTCGAAGCAAGAACTCTCATGAGTGCCCATCCTGCCCGCAGCCGGAGGACGCGATGATCTCCGCCATGGTCCCGCTCTTCATCTTTGCCCTTGTCTTTCTGATCGCCGGCCGGAGCCGCCAGTCTAACTGGCAGTCGACCGCCGACAGGCTGGGCCTCAAGCTCTCTGCTCCGCTGGTCGGCAGGCAGGTGATGCGCGGACACAGGAACGGCTATTACGTCGAGATCGCGTCCCAGACGAGCGACGATCAAAACACCTATCCCGTCGCCGAGGTCCACGGCGTCCACCCGGGCTTTTCTCTCAGCCGCGAGGGCACCTTCCAAAGGCTGCTCGCGCCCGACATCGAGATCGGAGACTCCCGGTTCGACAAGAGGATCCGCGTCGAGGGAGATCCGCTCTTCGCCAGGGCGCTGCTCGGCGGTCGGGCGCGGCGCTCGATCCGCCAGCTGATCGATCAGGACCCCCCGGGCTCGCTCAAAGGGGGCGTTCTGCAGGTGGCTTTCGACTCGATCGAAGAGGCCCCCGTCAAGCTCAGCAAAATGATCCATCTGGTGGAGCTTCTCACTCCCCCAGAAAAGCACGACGACCTCGCGCAGCTGCTCGCCAAGCGCACTCAGCGCGACGACTCCCCAAGCGTTCGGCGACAGGCCTTTGAGCAGCTCATCGCGATACCCTCGTGGAGCGCGGTGGCCCTCGAGGCGGCCGAGAAAGGCCTCGGGTCGCCGAGCCTCCGCCTCGAGTCGGCGCGATTTCTCTTGAGTTCTCGGTCCGAGAGCAGCGAGCGCGCCGCGCAGGTGCTCCTCGCCACGGCGAGCCAACGGCATCTCGATCCCGCGGCCCGGTGTTCGGCCCTAGACGCCGTTCTCGCGTCGCGCTTCGCGGGCCTGGCTCTTCCCAAGCTGATCGAGATTCTGCACGAGCAGCACGAGGAGCCCGCGAGTCTGCGCCGCTCGGCTCTCGGCGGCCTTCTCAAGGCGGGCACCCGGGAGGAGCTGCTGCGGCTTTCTCTTCGAGACCCTCGAGAGCTGGAGACGCTGGCCCAGGGCCTCGAGCGCCTGGGCTCGAGCGCCGAGAGGCGCCTCGTCGAGCTTCTGGCTCACCCCGAGGATCGTGTGCGGGTCGCCGCCGCGGGGTCCCTGCAAAAGGTCGGAACCCTTGAGGCCGTGGCCAGCCTGCGCAAGGTCGCGGGCGAGGACTCGATCTTCCGCTCCAAGGCGGCGCGGGCCGCCGCCGAAGCCATCGAGGCGATCAAGCAGCGCTCGGGAAAAGCGGCGCGGCGGGGCGCGGTTTCGATCGCCGAGATCTCGCCCCTCGAAGGCGCGGTGAGCGAGGCCGACGAGATCGACGAAGCCCGCGGGAAGGTCTCGCTCTCCCAATGAATCAGGCCTTCCGCCGCCTTCAGCCTGCAAGGGCCGCATGCTCGCAGTGATGCTCTTCCTCATGTTCTTCCTGCTCTTCTTGCTGGGACTCTTCTCCCTGTTCATTGCCGCCGTCGTGGTCTTCTCGCGGGCGAATCGGAAGCGCTGGCAGAAAGTCGCCGATCAGCTGGGCCTCCAGATGCTGGCGCCCTTTCTCGGCAGCAGATCCCTGCAGGGCCAGATGGGCGGCTTCTCCGTTTCGGTCACCGCCGAGAGCCGCGGCAAAACCAGCGTGCTGGTCGCCCAGGTTCACGGCGTTCATCCGGGCTTTTCCCTCGGCCGCGACGGCTCGCTGCAGCAGCTGCTGAGCTCCGATATCGAGATCGGAGACGTCGAATTCGATCGAAGGATCAGGGTCGAGGGGGACCCCCAGCTGGCCCGGGCGCTTCTAGGCTCCAAAGCGCGTCGCCTGGCGACCCACGTGGTCGGCGGCCCCACGGGCGGGGGACAGCTCAAGAAGGGGGACCTCAAGGCTCCGATGCGGGAGATCAAGGAGGCGCCCGCCGTTCTCGGCCAGATGGTGGAGCTGGCGAAGCTGCTGAAGGTGCCCAACCCGCGCGACGGGATCGCGGACCTGCTCGCCAAGCGGGCGCTGGAGGATCCCTCGCGCGGCGTCAGGCTGCAGGCTCTCCGCCAGCTCTCCGCTTCCGCCCGCTGGCGAAAGATGGCCCACACCACGGCCGAGCAATGCCTCCGCTCGCCGGACCCCGCCCTCTGCCTCGAGGCGGCGCGGATCCTCCTGCGGTCCAGAGAGGCCAGGAGCATGGATCGCGCCACGGACGCCCTCCTCTCCCTCGCGACCCAAAGCCATCTCGAGCTGTCGACCCGCGCGACGGCCCTCAAGGCCCTCACGCCTCAGCTCGCGGGCGAGAAGGCCGTCACCGCCATGATCCGGATTCTCGATCGGCGGCCCCAGGAACCCGAGCCCCTGCGCCGAGCGGCTCTCGACGGCCTGATCGCGGCGCGCTCGGACAGGCTCATGCGCCTGCCGGTTTATAGCGACTCGGAGCACGAGGCGCTCGCCGCGGGGCTCGAGCGCCTGGGTCAGGACGCCGAGGAGCGCCTGGTCGCGATGCTGCGCCATCCCAACGATCGGGTGCGCCTGGTGGCCGCGCGGTCTCTCAAAGCCGTGGGAACCCTCGAGGCCGTGGCGCCGCTGCGCCAGGTCGCGGGCAGCGAGCGGCTCTTTCGATCGGCGGCGGCGCGCACGGCTTCAGAGGCCATCGAGGCGATCAAGCAGCGCTCGGGCAAATCGGAGCAGCGCGGCGCGATCTCGATCGCGCAGGTGGCGCCCCTCGTGGGCGCGGTCAGCGAGGCTGACGACGCCGAGGCCGGCGGCGAGGTCTCGCTCTCCTCATGAGCTGGGCCGTCGACCTGGGAAATACCCACACCCGCGTGGCGCGCTGGAATGGCGAGCGCGGCCTCCCGGAGCTGGTGGAGCTGCCGACGATCTGCCGGGTGCCCGGCGGCAACGAGCCCATGGCGGCGCCGCGCCTGGTGCCGACCGCCACCGAAGTCCTCGAGTCGCGGGATCTGCGCACCCGCCTCGGCCGCTGGCCGGTGATTCGCAGCCTGGCTTTTCTCGGCCAGCGGGCGATCATCGGCAGGCCGGCCCTCGAGCGCAACATGGCGCTCGAGAGCCCCGACTTCGTGCCCAATTTCAAGAGCTACCTCGGCCGCCGGGCCCTGGAGGTGCTGGCGCGCACCCCCAGCCGAACCTGGACCGCCCGCGAGGTCGCGGAGGTCTTTTTGTGGGAGCTGCTGGCGGCGGTCGATCGGCACACCGGCGAGCGCATTCGGGAGCTGGTGATCACCACCCCCGTCCACGCCTTCGAGTCCTACCGCGCCGAGCTTCAGACCCTCGCCCAGCGCCTCGGCATTCGCAGTCTTCGCTTCGTCGATGAGCCGGTGGCTGCGGCCCTCGGCTACGGCCTTTCCGTCGGTTCCGAGAAGCGGGTGCTGGTGGTCGATTTCGGAGCCGGCACCCTCGACCTCGCCCTGGTGGGCCTCGATCCCCAGGGCGTCGAGCGCGGCGAGGCGCGGGTTCTCGCCAAGGACGGCCAGGAGCTGGGCGGCAAAGACGTCGACCGCTGGCTGCTCGAAGCGCTGATCGCGCCCTTCGGCGTGGACGCCGGCGCGCTGGACGACGCCGCCGGACGGCCCCTGGGCGACCGGGCCGCTTTCTGGCGGCAGGAGATGCTGGCGGAGGCCCGGCGGGTCAAGGAAGCGCTCTTCTTCGACGAGTGGACCTTCTTTCAATTCCGCCATCCGCCCGGGCAGGGTCCGGCCCGCCCCGGCCTCGAGGACGCCCCAGAGCAGGTGCACCGGCAGGCGCTGCAGCAGGTGCTGGAAGAGCATCGGGTGGTGGAGCGCGTGGAGGAAGCCATCGAGCGCGTGCTCGAGGCGGCGGCGGAAGACGATCCGGGCAGCGCCGAGGTCGACGAGGTGCTGCTGGTGGGCGGCTCGACCCTCCTGCCGGGGGTTTACGAGCGCGTGGAGGAGCTCTTCGGGCGCTCCAGGGTCCGCGCCTGGGAGCCGTTTGAGGCGGTGGCTCTCGGCGGCTGCGTGCTTTCGGCCGGCCGGTTTGCGCAGAGCGACGTGATCTTCCACGACTACGCCTTCGTCACCCACGATCCCGAGACCCACGAGCCCAAGACGACGGTGATCGCGCCGGCCGGCACCCGGGTTCCGACCGCCGACCGCCTGTGGACCGGCCGCGTGGTGCCGACCTGCGCCCTCGGCGACGTCGAGACTCTCTTCAAGCTGGTGATTTGCGAGGTCGCCACGCCGCGGGAGGGCGCCCGCTTCGTGCGCGACCGCCACGGCGGCCTGCGCACCGCGGCGTCCACCGAAAAATCGGGCCCCGTAGTGGTGCCGCTCAACGAGTCCGAGCCGTTTCTCGGCCGGCTCGACCCGCCCCACGAGCCGAGCGACCGCAAGCCTCGCCTGGAGCTCGCCTTCGCCGTGGACGCCGACCGCTGGCTGCGCGCCACCGTCGACGACCTCAAAACCGGCAGGAGGCTCGTCGACTCGCAGCAGGTGATGCGGCTGGTGTGATGCCCCGCGCTGAGCCGGTCCGGGTCAGCGGCTTAGCCAGTCGGCGTAGAGCCCGGGCCGACGGTCGCGCATGAAGAGCTTACGACCCGGACTCTCCGCACAAGTCGCGAGATCGAGATCCGCCACCACCAGATCCTCCTCGAGAGTCCGACCTCGGGCGAGCATATGACCGCTCGGATCGGTGACAAAAGACTCCCCGGCGAAGGTCATCTTGTCCTCAACGCCGACGCGGTTACAGAGCGCCGCGAAGTAGCCGTTCTGAAAAGCCGCCGTGCGCACCTCGGCCTCAAAAAGCCCCTCGGGCCACTCCCCCAGGGCCCCGGCCTGGGGAATCACCACCAGGTCGGCCCCGGCCACCGCCAAAGCCCGCATGTACTCGGGATAGTGACGGTCGTAGCAAATGGCGACGCCCACGCGGCCGCAGGCCGTGTCGTAAACCGGCGCACCGGTGTCGCCCGGGTCGTAATAGTCCTGCTCGTGGAAGCCCTCGTAGTCGGTGATGTGAACCATGCGGGTCACCCCCAGAAGGCTGCCGTCTGAATCGATCACCGGCGAGCTGTCGTAGAAGCGCTCGCCCGCCCGCTCGTAGAGGTTGAAGACCGTGACCAGTCCCCGCTCGCGAGCTTTGGCCTGGAGCTTCTCGACGGTGGGGCCCGGCACGGGCTCGGCCAGGGCGTGAGCCGCCTCGCGGCAGCCGCCGGCGCCCTTCTCGACCGGGAAGAAGCGGTCGAGAACGACTTCGGGAAAGGCGATGAGGTCGGCCCCGGCCTCGCCGGCTTCGTCCATGGCCCGGAGGGCTCTTTGGAGGTTGGCGGCGCGGTCGGCGGTGGAGGCGATTTGGGCTAGGGCTAGTTTCATGGCTGGCTGGAGAATCGGAGGTGGCGGGGGTTCTGTGAGACCGGGTCAGCGGCGCAGGCGAAGGTTCTTCTCGATGACCTTCAGCAGGTCTCTCTCGCGGTAGGGCTTGGGCAGAAAGTCGTCCATTCCCGCCTCGAGACACTTCTCGCGTCCGCCGGGAATGGAGTGGGCGGTGACCGCGACGATCGGCACGTCGTGCTCGGGACCGGAGGACGCCCGCACCCGGCGGGTGGTCTCCCAGCCGTCCGGATCGGGCATCACACAGTCCATCATCACCAGGTCGAAGCGCTCGCTGGCCAGCCTGGCCAGGGCGCTTTGGCCGTCGTCCGCGGCCTCGACCTGGAAGCCCAGGAATTTCAGCTGATGAACCGCCAGGAGCTGATTGACCGGGTTGTCTTC